>DCMX01000140.1 GCA_002321855.1 Fidelibacterota bacterium UBA1611
AATAAAGTTGAATTCGTCAGCGACACTATCCAAGTTAGCATGTTCACCCCATTCTAGATAATTACCGCCATACCCATGAAGCAGCATGACCGCTGAATTTGATCTATTTTCTTTTCCATGATCATGAGGAATGACAATTAAGGTTGAGATATTCTTTTTCATGGATTCACTATAAAGAACCAAGGTGTCAATATCAGCAGCATATGCAAAAACGGAAAGGTGGATCCATAAGGGCACTAATATCATTTTTTTCATTGTTTAGGAATTTTTCTAAGAAAAAATCTCAAATCTATTTATCATCCTTCTTTATTTTACGTAGATGTAATCTGAATACTTTACCACAAGATCAAACATATGTATCAATTAATTAATTATTTTGTATAATCAATCAATCAAAGGTATCCAAGAAGATAAATATACAACAGCTATTCCATTTCTATTTCTTTGGGAATTCGACCTTTCCATTTATCGCTGTTCTAATCACTAAAAGAATATAGATCAAAAAAAATGACCAAAAGTTCAAGATCAAGTATCACCTGCATTTTTCACTTACCAAAAAACAGTACCAGACAAGAACAGATCAGACGAGGTATATGGGAGCCTTTACAAACCGGTTCATCCTATACTATTCAATGGGTAGCCATAGGAGAGAAAGAAAGTGGTCCAAATTGGTTCGAAGGTATTTGGACGGATCCTATGAATGAAAATGATACAGAACATTCATCAGTTCTAAAAATAGCTTTCAAACGATCTAAAAGTAGTCTAATACTATATATTGATAATTCGGAAGATGAGGTTTTTCTAAAAGGTTCGTGCGCCAATTTATTTCTGATCGCAGCAGAACGCTACCCTGATTCGGGAATGTTCTTTAGTGATTATGACCTACTAACAGAAAATAAGAAATATTCGATCCGGTTACTAAAACACCATTCTGGCCGGGTAAGGAATGATCAGGACCATGGAAAAGTATTTTTATTTCGAAAAGAGATTCTTCACCGATCTATCGAACCAGATAATACATTAAAATACCACTTACTATATGATCTTCGATTAAAGATATCTGAAATATCAACGATCACCCATATCTCAAACAAAGAAAAAGGCAGTCTGTATGAAGTAGCCTCAGTAAAACAAGAGGCAAATGTCTTTGACTACCTTATGGAAGAAAAAAGTAGTCAGATAGAAGCAGAATCTGTATTTACAGAGCATTTGAAACGCACGGGTGCTTTTCTTTCTCCAGGTCAGTTTATTATTTCCCGACCCCAGCCCCGACACGACCCCACACTAAAAGCAAGTGTTATTATCCCTGTAAATGATCGTCCTGAATTCATAGGCACTGCTTTACAGAGTTGTTTGAATCAATCTGTACAAAACATTGAAGTGATAGTTGTGGTCAATGGCGGTAATGAGGACCCCACCATTTTAGAAGTACAGCGATATCAAAAAGGGGGAGATAGATATATAAATAACCAGATTGATGTACGTCTCGAAGTGGTGGATATCAACAATATTGGATTTTGCCTGAATAATGGTGTCTCTATTGCTAAAGGTGAATTTTATGTTCAACTGGATTCCGATGACCGATTAAAACAGAATGCCATAGAGAGGATCCTTGAAGTGTTCGAGTCAGACCCGGAGATCGGTATAGTTATCGGAAGCTATGATGTATGGGAACTGAAAAAAGATGGCACCCTTATTCGCAAGAAGGAGATACCTACTGTTACCCATGATGAGTGGACAAGGAAAAATGGGCGCAACAACTTATTACGTGTCGGAGGCGCTGGTGCACCACGTTCTATTCCGATTCAGCTTATAAAGGATATCGGGCTCTTTGGGATGAATGAAGAACCCTATTCTCGAAACTATGCCGAGGATTATGAACTGGTCACACGCATTAGTGAGCACTACCAAGTGGGTCGTATCTTTGAACCTATTTATGATGTGATCCGTCATCCTGGTGGCACCGACCACAGTATTGACCAGAATACAATTGATCGAAATGATGAGACCAAGGATTGGATAAGAAAAATAGCTTTGAAACGACGGATCAAATTGAACCGGTCTCAGAATGAACCCATCTAAAACTCGATTATTGGGCCTGGATGGTGGCGCTTCCAAAGTACGCGGTTGGGAGATCAAACCCACATCAAAAGGGTTTGACCTTGAAGGAACACCTATCGAAAATAAGTATCAGGACCATCCGAAATATCTTAAAGATTTCTCACCCGTGAATCTTAATCAACAATTAAGTGAAAAAGCATACGGAAAGATCGATCCACAAAAAAATGAAATAGAATATGGTCAGGTGATAACGGAAACTATTACAAAAACTATTTTAGATCTGGTAGCACAAAGAACAGGAAAATGGGTCATCGGAATAGGTTTCCCTGGTTTGAAAACTCGAGATAAGCGTGGTATATCTGCAATGGCCAATGGACCCCGGATGCCTAATCTTGTATCGAATATTGAAAATATACTCGATCACGAGAAAATAGATCTGATCGACCGTATCCACCAACTTGGTAGTGATGCAGACTTTTGCGGCCTGGGTGAGAATGAAGGTAAGGGTGGGCATTTTAAGAACATAGACAATGCATATTATATAGGTGGAGGAACAGGTGTTGCAGACGCATTAAAACTTCATGGACAATTGGTTCCCTTCGATCAGATCCAGGATTGGCTCGGAAAATCATGGGAGATGGAGATGAATGGATTCCCAATAGAAAGTCTTTTGTCTGTCCGTGGAATTCAAGAGCAATATTCTATAGTAACTGGAACCCATATTAATGAGCTATCAAAAAATGGCCTGTATGCGCAACAGATCCTGGAAAAAGCTCAGAATAATGACCAGCAAGCAAAAGAAACTCTTGCTGAGACAGGTAAAAACTTGGGAAAACTCTTTTTCGAGCGAATAGAAACAATCGCTTGTGGATGGCAAAAACGATTCAATTTCATCAATCCAGAACGTAAAGATCTGATCCCTGAACATGATTATCTTGGCACGTGTTTAGACCAAGGGATCATTGGTCAGAGACTCGGAGAATTACTAAGTCGAGATATAGGATCAAGGATCATTTGGCAAGAACTTGAGAGCACAATTTTTTTTATGATGGCAAATACTGATCACCTTCCAAGAACATTTAAATCGAACTTCAATCCAAAAACATTTTTTCGTATCTCTAACCTTAGAGATGCACCGGCTCTGGGCGCTGGTATCAGTGCATGGAAAACATTTATGAAGAAAAATAATGCTTGATAAAGGTATCATTCCAGATAAGGAACCAATAGTCCGAGTGGGGATCCACTTACCTCAAGATGAATCCAGTACTATGACCATTGAATTCCCTGAGCCAGAACTGTTTGAGATAACTTCAAATGACGGTCCAATATCTATCCAGACGGAATTAAATCTGAGGGTCAAGGATGGATATATAGATAGTGATCAAGGATCTAACAAGAATTTTTCAAAATTGTCCATACTAAGAAAAGATCAGTGTATATCTCTGAAACACGGACCGATCATTCATTCCGTGTTTGCTGGGAGAGGTTTTCATTGGCAAAAACAAATACCAGTTCAGTTACCAGGAAATATAATTATCAAGATAAGAGATGGCTTTCTATTTACTGTGAACAAGGTTCCATTGGAACAATATCTAATGTGCGTTGCTACATCGGAAATGAGTGCTAAATGTCCTGGTGCATTATTGGAAACTCAAACCATTGCAGCCCGTTCCTGGGTCTTAGCAGCATCAGAAAAAAAGCATATGAACCTTGGGATAGACACTTGTAACGATGATTGCTGCCAACGTTACCAGGGTATTGCTACTCTATTGCCAGAAGCTATAAAAGCATCATTAAGCACTAGAGGAGAGGTACTGATAGCCAATGAAAGAATATGTGATACCCGATACTCTAAATGTTGTGGTGGTAGAACAGAGGACAATGAATTAGTTTGGAAAACTGAACCTAACTCCTATCTTCGTTCAGTATTTGATGGTCCTGAAGACATGAAAATTGATCTATCTGATGAAGGTGCCCTAAGGTCATGGCTTAAATCACAATACGATTGTTATTGCGGACCAAAATATGTGTCTGTCGATGATATCAATAAATTTCTGGGAAAGGTTGATGAAATAGATAATTATCATCGCTGGTCGGTGCATTATACCCAAAAAGAAATGGTAAAAACCATTTCAAAAAAGACCGGAGACAGGTTTAGTTCAATAACTGACTTGGTACCTATGCTCAGAGGAAGATCAGGAAGAATTGTGAAACTGAGGATTGATGGTAGGATAAATAAAGAGAACCATAGTGTCTTACTTCGGTCAGAATATCAGATCCGAAAAGCCCTCAGCCCTGATTTTTTATATAGTTCTGCATTTATCATTGAAACAAATTCAAGCAAAGACAAAGGACAATCAGAGTTCACTCTGCATGGAGCTGGATGGGGCCACGGTGTAGGACTATGCCAGATCGGTGCACTGGGAATGGCTCTGGCCAATCATGATTCAAAGAGTATTCTATCACATTATTATCAGTCATCAGCCCTAATCAGAATTTATGATTGAAGCAACAACACTCCACTGGATCGATTGGGCCATAATACTGGCATACCTGCTATTCTCGATTGGGGTCGGTATGTACTTTTCTGCTCGTGCTGGTTCCAGTACGGAGGAATATTTCCTTGCCGGTAGAACATTACCCTGGTGGATAGTAGGAACATCCATGGTAGCAACAACATTTGCTGCAGACACACCCCTTGCCATCACTGAATTCGTAAGAGGACCCGGAATTTGGCAAAACTGGTTCTGGTGGAATATGCTGTTAGGAGGATTATTAGGTGTATTTCTTTTTTCTAGGCTATGGCGAAGAGCCGAAGTCCTCACAGACAATGAACTACTTGAACTCCGTTACAGCGGTAAGCCAGCAGCTTTCCTGAGAATATTCAAGGCTGGTTATTTTGCTATTCTATACAATTTTATCGTAATGGGCTGGGTCATTAATGCTATGGCAGCTGTCGTGTCCGTTGTGTTAGATATGGATCGTTGGACCGCGGTCTGGATCTGCGTTGTCATTGCTTTGATCTATGCTATCTTATCCGGATTCTGGGGTGTGGTCATTACGGATCTTGTGCAGTTTTGTATCGCCATGTTCGGATCCATTGTGCTTGCAATCATAGCAGTTGATCATATTGGAGGTATGGAAATATTAATAAGTAAAATTAATGCTTTGGGAGCAACCAGTGATGCTGCACATGGTACAACACTGAATTTTATACCACCCATTCCAGAGACTGGAATAACAACAATTGGATTCTGGGAGTCACCCTTTTCGAAGTTCCTGGTCTTCATTACAATAATGTGGTGGAGCCATCATGGTACCGATGGAGGGGGTTATATTATCCAGCGAATGTCTTCTGCAAAAAATGAAAGACACGCTCTGCTCGCTACCCTTTGGTTTAACCTGGCACACTATGCTCTTCGTGTCTGGCCCTGGGTAGTGGTCGCAATGGTGTCGATCGTTATGTTCCCGCAGATCCCAAACGCTTTCCAGGATCTTGGGGTAAAAGTCGGATATCCATTGGTAATGAACCAGTTACTGGGTCCCGGATTGAAAGGTGTCCTGATCGTGTCCTTCTTAGCTGCTTTTATGTCAACTATCGATACACATCTGAATTGGGGAGCATCATACCTGATAAATGATATATATAAACGCTTCATCAAAAAAGATGGGAACGAAAAGCACTATGTTATTGCTGGTAAGATCATTACGGTAATTCTTATGATAATGGCAGCTATCATCGCTTTAAAAATGCAGAGTATTTCCAAAGCATGGGAGTTCATTTATGCAATGGGCGCTGGAATAGGCCTGGTCCTTATTCTACGCTGGTTCTGGTGGCGTATCAACGCTTGGAGTGAGCTGACCGCACTGGGGACGTCCTTTATGATGACGATCATACTTGAAATTATTGCAGCGGTTCAAACGGTCTCTTCTGGAAACGTTTATGTTCTTTTTGATAAAGCACCTGTTTTGTTCGGAATGACGCTACAGGTTCATCACAAACTAATGATCATCGTTCCATGTGCCATTATTGCCTGGGTCACGGTTACTTTTCTAACAGAACCCGAACCTCTTGATCAATTAAGGAAATTTTATCAAAAGGTTCAGCCTGGCGGATGGTGGCAACCCGTTGTAGGCAACATTGCTCATACAATGGAACCTGTTAGCCATGGTTTTATTCGAGAGTGGATCGCAGGGATCATGATGATATATGGTGCTACTTTCTGCATTGGTAACTTTGTATTTGGTCAAACACGAAATGCCATGTTCCTTTTTATGATAGCCTGTATTGGAACATATCTTATTTGGACACGAACGATCAAAAGATTGGATCATAAATGACAGGTCCCAGACGTATCTATGCTATTGATATTTTTCGTGGTATGACCATAGCACTGATGATCATAGTAAATAACCCCGGAAGCTGGGCACACGTATATTCTCCATTACTTCATGCGAAGTGGCATGGCTGTACACTGACCGATCTGGTCTTTCCTTTTTTTCTTTTTATTGTTGGTACGGCAATGCGTTTTGCTTTTGTTCGTTGGCATTATTACCCATCAAAGAAATTTTTTATCCATATCTTTTGGAGAACCTTTGCAATATTCATGGCAGGTTGGCTTATCCATGCATATCCATTCATTCGGCAGGATTGGGACTGGAACACGTTCCGTATAATGGGGGTACTACAGCGTATTGCGCTGGCATATGGAATCACATCAATTTTGGCGATCTATCTCGATTTCCGAAAACTTCTGATCGTTGGGACAGGTATTCTTGTTTCTTACTGGATAATCCTTTGGACCGGAGGTGGTAGTGAACCGTATGGCTTAGAAACAAATCTTGTTCGAAAGGTTGACCTTTTCATCTTAGGCGAAACACATCTCTACATGGGTACAGGTATTCCTTTTGATCCAGAAGGGTTGTTAAGTACCCTACCAGCTGTTGTTACAGTAATTCTTGGGTATATAGTAGGTGGAATGCTACATACAACAAAAGATTTTTTGGATAATATCAAACGGATGGTAATATGGGGAACCGGTTTAATACTAAGCGGATGGGTCTGGGGATTCGTTTTTCCTATAAATAAACAACTATGGACCAGTTCTTATGTGCTCTTTACTTCCGGAATAGCTACACTGGTACTTGCGATCCTGGTATACATGATAGATATTCAAAAATGGAAAGATCCATTATGGTTTTTTGAAGTATTCGGTACCAATTCAATATTTCTGTTTGTTATGTCAGGTCTTTGGACGAAGACCATTTTAAGAATAAAGTTTGATCTCGAAGGACAGCTAACATCAGGATATAATTATTTATATGAAACCTTTTTTGTGCAGGTTGCAGGAAATTTGAATGGGTCGCTCCTTTTTGCACTGACCCATATGGTTGGTTGGTGGCTGGTCCTGTACTGGCTGTACCGTAAAAACATACAGATCAAATTGTGACAGACATTTTGAAGGAATTATTACTCACAATTCTTATAACTATGTTCTGTTCTCTGGTTGCTGAATCCAAAAACCCACCAGATGATAGACCCTACGCAGTAGTGTTAGGTATCGCCCAGGATGGCGGGTATCCACATGCAGGGTGTGTGAAACTTTGCTGCAAAGATCTGTGGGATAATAAAACTACATATAGAGAAAAAGTATCCAGCATTGCAATCATTGACCCACGCACCAGGTTAGCCTGGATCATTGATGCGACCCCTGATTTTCATGAACAATTACATACGGTTACACAAAAGCACAGTGCCAGATTAGCAGGGATCTTTATCACTCATGCTCACATTGGACATTACACTGGGTTAATGCATTTGGGCCGGGAGGTCATGGGTGCAAAAAATATCACAGTCTATGCAATGCCAAGAATGAAACGATTCTTGGAAAAGAATGGGCCATGGAACCAGCTTGTAGAACTAAACAATATTCAGCTGAATCCGATCAAGGACCAAAAAGAAATTATTCTGGGAAAGCAATTGATCATTGAACCCTTTCGAGTACCCCACCGTGACGAATATTCTGAAACAGTTGGGTTCACGATCATTGGTCCAAATGAGTCAATGATATATATCCCTGATATTGATAAATGGGATAGATGGGAACACAATATCAGTTTATGGATCGAACAACATAGTTATGCATTGCTTGATGGTACTTTCTACTCCATTGGTGAGCTACCAGACCGTAGCATGGATAAGATCCCACACCCTTTTATCTTGGAAAGTATCCATCATTTTATGGATCTGTTAGATAGGGATCGCCGGAAAATATATTTCATACATTTTAACCACACAAACCCAGCCTTGCATAAAATATCGGCTACCACGAATAGCATTATAAAAGAAGGGTACAATATTGCCAGAGAAGGGATGATCTTTCCATTTTGAATGAAGGGAAAATAGAAAAAAAAATATTTATCACTGGTGCAAGTAGCGGTATCGGCAAATCTTTAGCAAAGTATTATGCACAACAAAAAGCTTTTTTGGGATTGGCTGCAAGGCGTGTTGACCTTCTTAATGTAGTTGCTGATGAATGCCGTAGATCCGGCTCAAAAGTCTATGTGTTCCAGATCGATGTTAGAAGATCGGATGATTGTGCCCAGGCTGCAAGAGAATTTATTGGGCTTGCTGGCGGTATCGATATTGTTATTGCCAATTCTGGAGTTGGAGGTGACGATAAATTACTTTCAGGAAATAGTGAGCAAATAAATAATATCCTTTCAACAAATCTACTCGGGGTCACTAATACCATATATCCATTCATCCCGACCCTCATAAAGCAACGATCCGGTACAATTGTGGGTATAAGTTCAGTTGCCGGTTTCTTGTCTGTTCCAACACACGGGGGCTATGCGGCATCAAAGGTGGCAATGCGTCGCATGTTTGATTCCTGGCGTATCACTATGGAAGATGATGGTATCAGACTCGTTACGATCTGTCCTGGGTTTATAGATACGCCTATGACAGAAAAACTGAGGTCCACACCATTCATTAAGAGCCTGGAAGAAGCAACTCCTGCCTTTGCGAAAGCGATAAAAAAAGGAGTCCCAACCTTTATTTATCCATGGCAAATGCGGTGGCTTATAAAACTGGTGAATATTTTACCACGTTCATTAGTTGATTTGATCATAAGTAGGATGAAGGCAGCTTCGTAGAACAATAGGCTATCTTTTAATTTTATCCGTTTCTTTCGCCATATATAGACATTTTTCAGTCACACCCCCCTTATCATGAGAAGTAAAGGAAACTTCGACACGGCACCAGCCAATAACAATGTCTGGGTGGTGATCAGCGGTTTCTGCTTTTTCTGCTAGCTTCATCACGAAACTGATCCCATCCATATATCTATTAAAAGTAAAAGTTTTTCTAATAGCATTTGATTCGAATTCCCACCCGTTCAATTCTCTTAGTTTGGATCTTATTATTGAATCTGGAAGACAACTCACACCAAAGACTCATCAAGTTTATTTAATTTATTCATTTCCATTCTAACCCAGCTTACAGCGATCACGAACGCAATACTTGTAGAGATCATCATAGCATACCAATTCCACTCAACATGCTGTCGATGAACATCTAGTACAAAACTAAAATAGAGTGCTAAAGGTGCACTCACACCTAAAACTCTAATAGTAGTGATCACAAGGACCGGGATACCTTTACCCAGACCCTGCATTACTCGACCGGATACGATCGCAATAGCAACGAATGGATAGACCAATGTCATTAAACGTAAAAACCCTACCGCAACATCCTGGATCTCGATATCATTTGTGAAAAACCCTGAAAAAGTAGGCGCAAAAGCATATACGAATGCCGATGAAGCTATAGTAATAATAAAAACGCGAGATACCCCATACCTGACAATGGATCTAAGATGCCCAATCTTTTTTGCTCCATAAAACATTCCTACCAGCG
>DCMX01000255.1 GCA_002321855.1 Fidelibacterota bacterium UBA1611
AACGCCAATTAAAAACAAAAGCCATCAGCGCCACCGGTATTATAATTAATCCACACACTGGAGCAATTCTGGCCATGGCATCCACTCCCGGTTTTGATAATAATAACTTTTCGAAACATAAACTTGAGACACATCGTAGCCGCGCGATTACAGATCAGTTTGAACCGGGATCGACATTTAAAATTGTATCAGCTGTGGCAGCTCTCTCTGAGAAAAAAGTTAATCTATCTGAAGAATTCAATTGTGAGAACGGCCGATTTAGTTATTTTGATATTTTAGTACAAGATCATGAAAAACACGGGCAATTGACCTTTCCACAAATCATTCAGTATTCCAGTAACATTGGTATCATTAAGGTTACAGAACGTTTAGGTCGATCAAATCTGTACAAATACGCACGTGATTTTGGGTTTGGTTCCACAACACAAATCTCTTTAAATGGTGAAATGCCTGGTACTCTTCGACCATTGAAAGATTGGAGCAGAGTATCCCCTGGACAAATCGCTATGGGTCATGAAGTAGCTGTAACTACACTACAATTGGCAATGGCTTATGCAGCAGTGGCTAATGATGGCTATTTAATTAAGCCACGGCTCATACACCAGATTTTTAATTCTAAAATGGAAGTTACTTATAATAATGAGGTATCAATTGTGCGTCAGATATCAAATGCCAGAACAATGAAACATGCAAAGAAAATGCTACGGAAAGTTGTATCAGATGGAACTGGAGTCAAGGCGAATATTCACGGTTGGGATGTTGCAGGAAAAACAGGGACCGCGCAGAAATATATTAGTGGAAGTTATTCGAACGACAAATTTATTTCGAACTTTGTTGGCTTTTTTCCTGTGAATGATCCCCAAGTACTGGCAGTGATTGTATTAGATGAACCTAATGCGCCCTTTCACTGGGGTGGAGAAGGTGCCGCAGTAGCTTTCCGGCGGATCATGGAACGAATCATCAACATGGATGATGCAATAACACCACCGAAAAGGAACAAAAGAACAGATCCTATTAAAGATGATATAATTATAGTTCAAAATGAAAAACCTTATGCGATTCCTGCTTCGAATCGCAAGCCAGTTTTATTAAGTACGACCAGAGCTCAATCTAATAGGAACTATATTTATGTACCTGATGTAAGAAATACCAGTTTAAAAAAAGCAATGACGGTATTGCGTCAGGCCGGTCTAATGGTCAAAGTAGAAGGTTCAGGAAAAGTACTATGGCAGAGCCCTAGACCGGGAACAATAAAAAATATAGGAGATATTTGTATTATACATCTAGAATGATCCAGTCTTTAAATAAATTAGTAAGCGGTTTGGTCCCACCTGATATTATGGTGCCGGATATTGTTGTATCTGGACTCAATATTCATTCTGATAATATAGTTCCGGGTGATGTGTTTATTGCCGTGCCTGGATTTAATACAGATGGTCACAATTTCGTTAGCGATGCAATTCAGCGCGGAGCAAGTGCCGTTATATCCAACGGCCGTGACCTAGGACAGATCTCTGTACCTCAGATCAAGGTAGCTAACCCGCGCAGAGCTGTATCACATGTTGCTGCCGAATATTATGAACATCCTACAAAAAACCTGACTGTTATTGGAATTACCGGGACCAATGGTAAAACAACAACCGCTACACTATTAACAGAGATATTAAACCAAGCCGGATTCAAGGCAGCTCAGTTGGGAACACTAGGTTTGATTGCTGAAGGTTTTCAGCAAAACAAATCATTGACAACACCAGATGCGATTAGTCTGCAACACATATTCTCAATGTTAAAACTTGCAGGATTTACTCATGTGGTAATGGAGGTCTCATCCCACGCTTTAGACCAATACAGGGTTGCAGATGTACACTTCAATTTTGGTGTATTTACAAATTTGACTCCCGAGCACCGAGACTACCACCCTTCGATGGAAGCATATTATCAAGCTAAAGCACGTTTATTCCGTATGCTATCACTGGATTCATCCGCTATTATAAACGAGAGTGACCTCAATGGTGAACGAATGGCACATGAAACAAAAGCACCTGTGCTGTTCTACTCAAGAAAAAATGGTGATACAATCCATTTTACTAAAGTGGAATCTGACATAACTGGTATTTCTGGGATCATTAAAGCAGGACAAAGTAAATATATTATATCTTCCGCATTCATTGGGGATTTTAACCAGGAAAATATCTTATCCGCCGTATCCACTGCTCATGCAATTGGTATACCAGAAATAGTTGTCGAAAAAGGGATATCATCCTGTTCGTTTGTTCCAGGACGCATGGAATCATTCGATTTAAGATCTGGTGCAAAAGCAATTATTGACTATGCCCATACACCTGATGCCTATGAAAAGGTTTTAGGGACGATATGTGATTTAATTCCGTCTATGGGAAAATTATTTGTCATATTTGGGGCAGGCGGTGAGCGTGATGCTTCAAAAAGACCGGAAATGGCACGTATAGCAGAATTATTCTCTGATCATTGTTTCATAACTCCAGATAATCCAAGGACTGAAAACATAGAGGATATTAATCGAGATATTGTATCGGGTTTTAAATCAGGTAACTATTCAGTTTTTGAAGACCGCTCTGAAGGGATTCTTTCAGCAGTAAAGAAAACCGTAAAAGGTGACATCATTGCTATACTAGGAAAAGGGCGAGAGGATTACCAGGATGTTAACGGGGAAAAAATATATTATTCTGATATAGAGATAATTCGCAAAGAACAATGAGGGTAGCCATTAAACGACCTGATCATTTCACAGAAATTGTTGAATCATGTTTAGGGCAAACATTAAAACTTCCCATAGAAGGAGTAGCTACAGATAATCGGGAATGTTTACCAGGTGATCTTTATATCGCCATAAAAGGAGAACGTACTGATGGACATTCTTTTCTATCCTCAGTGAAGAAATCAGGTGCGACAGCTGCATTGGTCAAATTCCCGGACCCGACTATCGACCTCCAGCAAATTAAGGTTGAAGATCCACAATCTATGATAGGAGAGATCGCGCATGAATGGCGGAAACAATTTGATATACCCATTATAGGGATTACAGGGTCAAACGGTAAAACATCAACAAAAGAATTACTTTTCCACGTACTATCTAATAAGTACGATGTACACGCCACAGAGGGGAACTTCAATACATCTATTGGGCTTCCCCTCACCCTTTTCCTTCTTGATAAAACAAACACCATTTCAATACTTGAGATGGGTGCTAATCAAGTTGGTGATATTGAATATCTATGTAATATAGTAAATCCGACCCATGGTCTTATAACTAACATTGCCCCAGCCCACCTTAGTGGATTTGGGACGATAGATGCGATTGCTAAAACTAAAGGAGCCCTGTTTCAAGCCCTGAAAGATGGTATCTCATTTGTGAATTACGCTGATGAACATATTGCTAATATTAAAGTACCAGGAATAAAGGTCACATATGGTTTAAATGCAGATTGTGATTTTCCTGCCGATATTCACCATGAAAATGACGGTTCCTTAACGTTAACTATCGATACACATGAGATTCGAACGGAGTCTCAAAATCTATCCTTTGCTAGGAATACCCTTGCAGTTGCCTCTATCGCAATCACATTAGGTATTAGCTGGACTAATCTACAGCAAAAAATTCTATCTTTTTCTCCACTACCAGGCCGCTGTCAGGTCAAACAGTATAACTCTATTACCGTAATAGATGATACATATAATGCCAATTTGGAATCTAGTTTAGCTGCTCTCGATTATTTGAATGCATTTTCAGGTAATGGACGAAGAATCTTTGTTTTCGGTGACATGTACGAGTTGGGAAAGTCTTCACAGGAACAACATGAAAAAGTTGGCAATAAGTGTTCAGAATATGAATTAGACGCAGTTTATACCATTGGCAAGGAATCCATAATCACCAATTCTGTCCTCCAAAACATACCGATTAATGCTCACTTCAGAATCCCTGATGAATTAATCACTACTTTAAAAAATAATCTACAAACCGGCGATAAAGTATTATTTAAAGGATCACGAGGTATGGAAATGGAACGCATAATTGAAGGAGTTTTCTTAAGCTAATGCTGTATCATCTATTGACCCCTTTCAAGGACAACTTTTCTGCTCTCAATTTATTCGAATATATCACATTCCGTACAGCCATAGCAGCCATAGCAGCGCTGATTATCAGTTTTATTATTGGGCCTTGGATCATTCGCACACTGCGTTCTTACCAGGTTGGCGAAGAAATTCGCCCGACAGGACCCCAAACACACCTGCAAAAAAAGGGTACGCCAACAATGGGGGGGATTATCATTCTTGTAGCTGTCATATTACCTACACTACTATTTGCTGATATTAATAACAGCATGGTCAGAATAATACTGATATCAACAATCTGGATGGGAATTATTGGATTTATTGATGATTATTTGAAGGTTATTAAGAAGATAAAGCGTGGGATGGTTGCCCGCTATAAATTGGCTGGTCAGGTTATTCTTGGTACAGTAATAAGTGTTTGGATAATGAAATCTCCAGAGTTTGCTGAATTTAGTACAAAAACCACAATACCTTTTCTGAAAAACGTAGAAATAGACCTCGGTATGTTGTACCCACTTATGGTCATACTAGTAATAGCAGGAACATCCAACGCAGTAAATCTTACCGATGGTCTTGATGGACTTGCTGCAGGACTCCTTGCGATTTGCTTTACCGTTTTTGCTGCTGTTTCCTATATATCTGGTCGTGTGGATTTCTCAGATTACCTAAATATCATTTATCTTCCAGGAGCTGGGGAATTAAGTATTTTTTCAGGAGCAATGGCTGGGGCTTGTTTAGGGTATTTATGGTTTAACGCTTCCCCAGCGGAAGTATTTATGGGTGATATAGGATCCCTTTCCACCGGAGCATCACTTGGTGCATTAGCTGTTCTTTTAAAAAAGGAATTGTTATTATTTATCATTGGTGGAGTTTTTGTTTGGGAGGCAGTGTCCGTTATAATACAGGTCAGTTATTTCCAGTGGACAAAAAATAAATCCGGTAATGGTAAACGTATATTCAAAATGGCACCAATTCATCACCACTACGAGCTTATTGGTTGGCCGGAATCTAAAGTTGTCGTACGGTTCTGGATAATTGGTTTGTTGCTTGCTTTATTCTCACTAACAACTTTTAAAATACGTTAATGGACCTGAAAAATCGAAGTACAATCTCTATTATAGAAAAAAAAATCTCTGTTATAGGATTGGGTAAAAGCGGTTATGCAGCGACAATTCTTGCACATTATTTAGGCGGAAAAGTATTTGCAAGTGATTTAGGCAATACAACGGAAATTTTGTATAGGGCATGTCAATTACGTCAAAAAGGAATCAAGTGTGAAACTGGTCAGCATTCAAATCAAATTTACGATGCGGACCTTTGGGTCGTTTCTCCAGGAATCCCGAAGGAAGCTGATATTATTATTAAAGCACAAAAATATAATATACCTATTGTAGGTGAAATTGAATTTGCCAGCTGGTTCACTGAAACACCAATTATTGCTGTTACTGGATCAAATGGAAA
>DCMX01000123.1 GCA_002321855.1 Fidelibacterota bacterium UBA1611
ATATTATACTTCCTTTATAATCCAAATCACTATTCATAAATAAATCATCATACCACATTTCCTCCATAATTCTTCTACAAATATTTTTTTCTAATTAGGGGGAATCCCGCCTTTAAATTTGGTAGATATATGGGAAGGCCTTATTCTAAATATTAATGATAATTTCAACCAAATAATTAGGTTTTATAGATTTTATTTTATATTTGAATAATGGATCTATTCTACATATAATATCAAAATCTATAATTTATATTTTCATTCATTCCAAATGATTCACCACGCATAAAATTATTATATACAACATTGTAATTTGTATTTGTAAAAGAGTATAAGTTATTGATTATATTAATAATATAAAAATTCTAATAAAAATTACATATATATTAATTTCTCATATTACAATAGTAATATTGTACTAATTATTCACATAACCAGGACAACCCAAGCGTGTACAATATAATAAAGGGATATTATATGTTTATTGTTTTAACTAAAAAAGAGGATACTTATAATACTGGTGAATATATAGTACTGATGATCATTCAAGATCAATGACCAACGAAAAATCTTTCACTTGATCACGTTCCCACCATTTACCTGATTTCCTTTTTTCATCAACATCCGTAAATGAATATCTATAAAGTGAAACCCTTATTTTGCTGGGATGACCCGTACTCTCAGTACTAATCAGATCATAAACTGAATCTTCAGTTCTTGCCAATAAAGCCAGAAATCGAGCGAACCAATATGATCTGTTCATATAATTATTAATATGGATCTGTAGATTTTGAATATATCTCTGCTGATCAACTTGTTCTAGTGTACGTAATACTTCACGATCTCTATCAAGAATGAAATCCTCAAGCTGAATTTCCCCTATATTCATATCAGTGCGCACCATAACATTCAGAAAGCGGTTGTATACAGAAAGCGCAAACGAATTTGAAAGTAGACGCTCAATGAATAATGCTTCGAACCAACATTGCCAATCAAGTCTTGGCATGTGAAATAAAAAAAATCTAGGAGCCGTTGTTATTTCAACTGGTTTATACCTGAACAGTATCTGTTCCCACTCTTTATTATCAAACATTGCTTCAATAATTATTTCAGGTCGTGTTATTGTCATAACTCGAAATAGCCCATAAGCGTTCATGGAACGTGTCAACTGAGCAGTCTTCACAAGACCACTTGTTATAATTGAAGGCTCAGAAGGATCATCCAAAGGCTGAACATTACCTTGCCAGTCTCGGTCCAAGTAGACCATGGTCACCCATAAAAAACATATCATGATCATAACTGCTGAAAATTTCTTTAATCTATTAATGACTATCCATTCTTGTAGCGATGAACCTTTAGAACCAATTCGAATCTTAGACCATCTAGAAAACCACAGATCATCTGCGAGCGTGATACAAAGAATGATAGTAAGTATATTAAAAAATCCATAATTCCCAGTTAAAATGATAGAAATTTGAAAAATGATCAGCCCAATACATGATAATCGTCGAAAACGTCTTGGAAAAAAAATGAATAATGGTAGAACCAGTTCACACAAATAGGTTATAACCAGCGAAATTTTATCAAACCAAGACGGCAACTGATGAAAATACCAGCTTATCCAGGAAGGGATCGGCTGTGTCCAGTAATGGTATTCTAAAGCAGTAAGATCCCACCATGTATTAGACCCATTCGAAGCAAAATAAGTGAACTTTACGATCCCTGATTCAAACATCAGTTTGAACAGTAGAAGCCAAACCAACCATCTTCCAAATATCAATGGTTCTGTTGCATTATCTATCCGATCTCGAAAGGACCAAGGAACGACGAACAGAGATAAGAAAAGGGTTTCTAATAAGAGCGCATCCCACTGGAAATTCAGAAATGGTTCTGCCACCGCGGCCAGTGAAATATAACAGACCCAGGACACAGCAATGGACAAGTGCGGCATTATTCCGATCATCAGAAGCAAGGATGCCAGTGTACCTAAGAAAAAAAGTTGATGCATTCCTGTTCCACTACCAAAAAACCACAACAGCGTTGGCCTCAATGACCATTTTGATATATCACCAGACTGTGTACCAATAATACGTTCCACATGCTCCAGGTCATCCTGAAACGGTATAATACCATCAGGACCAATAAGCCCATCTGCCTGTGACCAAAATGATAAAAATGCCAAGAGTGTTATAAATCCCAGTGACCGCCCAAAAACCCAACCACTGATACGATAAGTATCCGGAAGCAGGTTTGACCCCCAGAAGAATTTTACTATCTTTAAGAATATACCTCGGTGATCTGCCACTAACCTGTAGCACCATTCTGAGAGGGCTGCAAACCATTTAAACCGGGAATATAAATCGAAACCCCAACCACGCCCCAGTTCCATATAGTAACGGTAGACCGCGGCAGCTCCTTTATATGTTTCATTATCTGTTGTGAAAAATACTAACGATCTTTTGTAATCTAACTCTGGAGCCTTAGGAAACTTTCCCAATAGGTCTTGATAAGGGACCAATTCAATACGGTTACCGGAAAAGACGTGGAACCTTTCTATACAAAGTTGACAAAAATCACATTCCCTATCCCAAACTAAAAGAGGCGTTCTTATCTTAAATTTTTGTGTATTCTGTTTTTTCAATCTTTATGATCAATTGTTCTTGTAAAATCCGATTAGCGATGAAATAGAGTACAAGGTCTTCCACCTTCTATTAATATTTTACTGATTCTAACTCAATGGATTCTTAGAACCAGAACTAAATTTGTTTGGACTATCAACATTCAAGATGTCTCTGGAATGCATTATCGGTATTATGTTTATAAAAACCATTTTACTCAATATCGATATTTAACGATCAAGATCTTTCTGAATTGAACAGTATTGATCATTGTTAATGAGAATTATACTGAGATCATTAACTAATACAATTTTATTGAACCTGATACATATATTTCATCTTTAAAATTCCCATCCCATTTCAAACCATTTTTATAATGACCATTCACGACCAATTCATTATTCTGATCCCATTCTAACCATTGACCTTCCTTTTTCCCGTTTTTATACTCTCCCAAATACTTTTTCTGTCCATTATCATACCACATGATCCATTCTCCATCTTGCTTACCTGATTCATAATTTCTCTTGAAATATCGTTGTCCATTATAATACCATCCTTCCCATTCACCAGTTTTTTGGCC
>DCMX01000012.1 GCA_002321855.1 Fidelibacterota bacterium UBA1611
GAACGGATCGCTGAAATGCCTGCATCTTTAACTCAATTCCGTAAGATCAAGCCAGTATATGAGACCCTCCCAGGTTGGGAAGACCTGGACCCATCCATGATAGATAATGGGTTTGATGCTTTACCAGATCCTCTTCAACACTATATTGAATTCATTGAAGATCATGTTGATTGTCCAGTTACCATCATTTCGATAGGGCCACAGAGACATGAGACGATTCTCCGTTAGCGAATGGGTTTCACAAAAGAGATCGTTGACTTTACTGATTTAAGCGAAAAACAGGTCCGGGACAAGCTTTCGGAATACAATATTCCTTTAACGCCCGATGAGGCTCGAAAAATCCAGAATGAAATGTTGGGGCGCGCTCCATCTCTTGCAGAGTTGGTATTGTTTTCCATCCAAGGCTCAGAGCATTGCAGCTATAAGAGCAGCCGGATTCATCTGAAGCAGTTCGTGACCGATGGGCCAGATGTAGTGCTTGGGGCAAAAGAGGATGCTGGGGTCGTGGCAGTGGCCACTGATAATAAGGGCGATCGCTGGTGTGTGGTAATGAGCCATGAGTCCCATAATCATCCATCTCAAATTGTACCATATGAAGGAGCAGCTACTGGTGTGGGGGGCAATGTTCGTGATGTAATGTGTATGGGCGCTGAGGTGATCGCTTGTACTGATTCTTTCCGCTTCGGAGATATTAACTCTAACAAGACCAAGTGGATCCATGAGGGGGTAGTTGCGGGAATCGCTGGTTATGGTAATCCTTTAGGTATCCCAAATATCGGTGGTGATATTTACTATCATGATGGATATAATGAAAATTGTTTGGTTACACTGGTGACCCTTGGAATCGTGCGAGAGGACGATCTTATTCATTCCTATGCCCCAAAGAATGCTGATAATTATGATCTGATCCTGGTTGGTAAGCCTACTGACAACAGCGGTTTCGGGGGGGCAAGTTTCGCCTCACTGGAATTACAAGAAGAGAAAAAAGAACAGAACAGGGGTGCTGTTCAGGAACCAAATGCCTTTCTTGAGCGACACCTGCTGAAATCCACCTACGCACTTTTTGATAAACTGAAAAAGGATGGGCTCATTGATAGAGTGGGGTTTAAGGATTTGGGGGCCGGCGGGGTAGCCTGTGCCAGTGTTGAGCTAGCTGAAACTGCGGGATATGGTGCGGAAGTATGGTTAGACAGGGTTCATACTGGAATGGACGGTCTTCATCCTAGTGTTTATCTCTGTTCAGAAACGCAGGAACGTTTCATGTGGGTATCTCCTCCTGAATTAACAGAAATGATCATCAAACACTATAATAAGACCTTTGATCTTTCAGGGGTATCATCGGGGGCCAAGGCATCCATTATTGGTAAGATACAAAATAATAAACAATATATTGTACACAGTAATGGTGAATTAATTATTGATGCTCCAGCAGAACAGGTCACAAAAGGATTTTTATATGACCGCCCTTATAAAGACCCTAAGCGGACATTCAAGGAGCCAGATATCCCATGCCCCTCTGACCTTAATGCTGTTCTAATACGCTTGCTTGGCCACGAAAACATTGCATCCCGCAGGGCTGTATATGAAGCGTATGATAAACAGGTTCAGGGTCGTACTATTATTGAGGCTGGGCATGCTGATGCGGGTGTTATCGCGCCATTCAACAGCGATGACTATCCAACAGAGATCCGCAAGATTGGCATCGCTCTAAGCACAGACCATAATCCTCGTTATTGTCAAATTGATCCTTACTGGGGCGCAGTTAACGCGGTAGCTGAATCAGTACGAAACATTGCCGCGACAGGTGCTACACCGATCGCACTAACGGATTGTCTCTGCTTTGGTAACCCTGAAAACCCGGAACAAATGTGGGAATTTGTTGAAGCTGTTCGCGGTATATCAGACGCATTAAAACCATTACGATTAAAAGATGCTTCTGAGAATTCAATACCGGTCATTGCTGGCAATGTGAGTTTTTATAATGAATCAAAAAATGGTGCGATCCCGGCAAGTCCTATTATCAGCTGCTTAGGGAAAATTGATGATTTCTCTAAATCAATTGGAATGGGTTTCAAAAATACCGGCTCAGTATTAATAATGGTCGGTAATCGAAAGAACGAACTGGGCGGAAGTGTTTATTACTCACTGTTTAATGAAACAGGGGCGAATATCCCTAAACCAAACATGGTGGACCTACAAAACCAGATCAAGGTTGTCTATAGTTTAATCAATAAGAATCAAATTTTGGCCTGTCACGATATCAGTGAGGGTGGTATTGCTGTCGCTATTAGCGAAATGTCCTTTGCAAACGGGATCGGGGGTTCAATAAACATTGAGAGCAAATTAAACAATGATAGGGTCCTGTTTTCAGAAAGTGGTGGTTTTGTTATTGAGATAGAAAAAAACAATAAGGATACTATTTGTTCCATAATGGATGACGAGGGGGTTGCCTGGTCTGATATTGGCAGAACAAATGATTCAGGTGTCTTACATATGAATAATGTTGTCGAGCTCACAATAAACAAAGCAAAACTTTCTTGGGAGAATGGTCTGCGAGACAAGCTGGCATGACAAAAATAGATTATAGGTCTGCCGGTGTTGATATTGATGCGGGGAATGATGCTATTAATCGAATCAAGAATAAAGTTCGATCTACATTCAGCAACAATGTCCTGACTGGGATTGGTGGGTTCGGGTCCTTATTCGATCTAAAGCCCGTACTTAAAGATTACAATGATCCTGTGATGGTTCAGAGCATTGATGGTGTCGGAACCAAAACTATCATCGCCCGAAAAATGAACAAGTTCGATACGATTGGTGTTGACCTTGTCAGTGCCTGTGCTAATGATATTGTTACCCTGGGCGCTCGTCCTCTGACCTTTCTTGATTATATTGCCAATGATACATTGAAACCCGAGATAATTGAAGAAATCGTCAGTGGTATGGCAGATGCGTGCTTGGATATAGGTGTTTCTTTAGTGGGTGGTGAGACCGCCGAGATGCCTGATACCTATTTACCCGGAGAGCACGATCTTGTAGGCATTATTACAGGTATTGTGAATAAAAATAATATCATCACTGGTGATTCTATTCGTCCGGGGGATGTTGTACTTGGGCTCCCATCTAATGGGCTGCATACCAACGGATACTCATTGGCACGCAAGCTCTTTTTTGATGTGGGTAGGTATAGTGTAAATGATACTATACCAGAATTTGAAGAATCGGTCGGCCTTACCCTCCTGACCCCCCACACTAATTATACAAATCATATTCTTACCATTCTTGATAATGGTATTGATATACATGGGCTCGCTCATATAACGGGGGGCGGGATAATAGAAAACATCCCACGTGTCTTACCGGGAGATTGCGGTGTAGAGATAAGGAAGGATTCGTGGCCGGTCCTACCTGTTTT
>DCMX01000228.1 GCA_002321855.1 Fidelibacterota bacterium UBA1611
CCTGTAGGGTTCCGATTTGGTGAGTCCTCATAGTAAACACGGCTATGCCAATCTGCACCCCATTCATGGACACCCTCTGACATATTGTAAAGACCGTAGCCATTCGGACCTTCAGTACCTATGGGTAAATGGGGGACATTCAGTCCTCCCAAGTGATCTGCCGGCAGATTATTTCCCCATGGGTACAAATTGTTTACTAATCCTCCGCGCGCTGCTTTTTCGCGTTCTGCTTCCGTTGGTAGGTGATAATTTTTTCCAGTCAACCCACTTAACCAATCGCAGTACGCTACAGCATCATACCAACTTGTACCAACTACCGGTTGATTTGAATCCCGAAATTTTGGTTCCTTCCAAAATGGTGGTTGTGAGTGCCCCAATATTTCTACGAAGATTGCATATTCGCGGTTTGTCACTGGGTACTTAGCAACACCATATGAATCCAGCCAAACACTATGGACTGGGATTTCATTTGCTGTGCCGTTTTTACTTCCCATGAAAAAATTTCCTTCGGGGATTTGGATGATTTCTGGTTCAATGAATTTTGGTTTTTTCATATTATTTAGCTGAAACTTATTTTGTTTAAATCAATTTAATTGAATGGCATTCCCAATTGATCTTTTTCAGTTTATTGTATCTATATAGATACCTATTCCATAGGAAACCACCCTACAAGTGTATAGTTTAAACCGTTTTTCACTTACCAAATAAATTATATGGATAGACACCCGCATCAATTAGTTTTTGAATTTCTCCTTTGACGAATGAGCTGTCTTCTTTATAGGTAACACCAAACCATGAAGCAGTACTGTGTAGCACATGGACATCTTCCTTTCCTCTTTGAACCAAATCATTCACAACGGTTGGGATCAGGTATTCGCTCTTAAGTTCATTTCCTTCATTTTTTAGGAATTTCACGAACATATCATGTAGATACTCAAAAAGAATCGGCGTGAATCCCCACACATTCATGGAGACCGGCTCACTGCCATCCAGGTCAATATCACGGTCTGATGATATACCGTTATCTTTTTTCTGGAGATTGCCGGTTTCAATGACCGTATCCAAGTTCCCATTGTTCAGAGTGCACAATCCGCGAGTGACACCGCCAAAAGCAGATAGAGTTTTATTCAACTGAAAAGCTACCATAGAAAAATGATCTGCTCCCTGGTCATAGTGGTCTGCCACAACCTTGAATGATTCCCGACCATAAAAGTCATCACCATTGATAGCAACAAATGGTTCATGGATCAGGTCCGCTGCGGACAAAATAGCATGCCCAGTCCCCCAGGGTTTTTCTCTTCCTTCAGGGCAGGAAAATCCATCCGGAAGATCATTAAGAGCCTGGAAAGCAAATTCAACCTGAATTTTATCGGCATATTTATTGGTGATTCTTGATTTGAATTCCTGCTCGAAATCCCTGCGAATAATAAAAACTACTTTTCTGAACCCTGCTTGGATAGCATCGTAAACAGAATAATCAATAATCGTTTCACCGCTCGGGCCGATTGCATCCAATTGTTTTAGCCCGCCGTAACGGGAGCCCATACCTGCTGCCATAATCAATAATGTAATATCAGTCATTCGAGTAATACCTTATTTTGAAACATCAAATTAAAACCTTCGTTCCTTCATCCGAACGGATAATGTATGATTTTCCACCAACAGATTCTATTGCTTCCGCTACGGTCTGTGGATCATCCGGCGCATATGCAAACATACAGCCGCCTCCCCCTGAACCATTGATCTTCCCACCAAGCGCACCAGCATTCTTTGCAGCATCCATCATTGATTCTATCCTGGGTGTACTAATCTGCAAAATATCTCTTAAAACAGAATGATGCTTAGTCAGATATTGTCCAATTTTTTTATGATCTATTTCTGGTTTTTTAAATTCTAAAAGTGCATCTTGTAATAAATCTCGATTTTTGATGGTTGCAGAGAAAAGATCTTTCTCATCAAGATCAAGGTCAGACTGATCCAAGTTTTCGTAACAAGTCCTGATTGAAAGTTTGGGATTTCGAATTTTTAATTGTTGAATGATCTTGAGCCTGGAGTCTCGACATCGCTTCAGAATCTCCATGGTATTCTTTGGTTCACATGAATCACCCAGTACAAAGGTTCCAAGATCTGCTCCCATGGGTCTTATCGATATTTCTGGTTCAGGATCAAGATAAATCAATTTCCCCATGGCAGTTGTGTATTGATCCATCATTCCACCGGGCTCATTGAACTCTGAGACTTCTGTTTGATAGGAAAGAGAACCTATTTTTTGCTTGCTCAAATGAACTGGTTCATCTGCCATTTGAGATAAAAAATGTATCCAGCTAACGGTGATAGCGGAAGAACTACTGGTCCCTGCTGATATGGGAATATCGCTGGTAATCTCACATTCAAATCCGGTTGAAAATGTGAACCCTGCTTTTTTGCTAACAATGATACCGCTTTTGAAATAATCTCTAGGTTTTTGATACGACAGATCATTCAAAGAAAAAATCTCAGTTTCACCAATATCAGGTTTGTGGACTACCACCTTCTGGTCACTTCTTTTTTCTCCCTTTAGCTTTGCCCTGAGTGTGATCGCCATGGCAATCACGGGTAGCCCAAGGTAATCCTGGTGCTCACCAAACAGGCAGATTCGGCCGGGGGTGGAAATGTGCATTAGATCCATGCTTTTTGAGAAGGACTATGTTAAAAGGTGAAAAACTATTTAACCCTTTTCATATCCAATATTTTAATGTTTTGGTTTGTTCAAGTTTGAGAACCGGATCTTAAACATTCAAGTGAATTTCTTGATCGCCCGAGAACAGGAATGATCGGTCATCTCTTCCATGATTTGAATAAACCCCATGAAGCAATAGATCCAAATCCACAAACCAGTAAGCCAGATTCGGTATGACCGTAAATCAATTGCCCAATGCCAAGCAGAAATCCATAGACAGCCACACAACCTAACACCATGCACAAAATGCCATTTGGGACAGACCAGGGTTCATTCGAACTGTCTTTAGAATAATTGGCCCAGCCTGGACCACCAGGGTTTACTTTCATTACAAACTTGAGCAGTGTTTCTTCATCATCTGGTGGCGTAAAATAGGTGGCTGCAATCCAAATAATCGTTGTGATACATGCCCCCGCAACGATCTTTTGCCATCCTTCCAAGCCCGAATCACCAAAATTGAAATAACCAGCAATAAGCAGTGAACTTACCATGGCCACAATCTCAGTGTAGGCATTGATCCGCCACCAGAACCAACGCAGAATATAGATGAGTCCCGTACCGGCACCGATCATCAACAATAGATTAAATGCCTGACCGGCACTGGTGAGTACCAGCCCAAGACCGGCTCCTAAAATGATCGAAACAACAGTGAAAAGTCGACCTGCCAGAACCAGTTCTTTTTCTGTCGCAGTAGGTTTAATAAACCGGCGATAATAATCATTTACCAGATAACTGGCCCCAAGATTGACCTGGGTAGACATGGTGCTCATAAAGGCTGCGATCAGGGATGCGGCCACTAATCCAAGTAGTCCAGAAGGTAACAGCGTCAGCATGGCTGGATAGGCCACATCATGCCCAAGTTTATCGGCCGGTAGATTGGGGAATGCTTTTTGAATATCCGATAGTTCAGGGAAAACGATCAAGGATGAGAGGGCGATAAGGATCCAGGGCCAGGGGCGCAAAGCATAATGAGCAACATTGAACAAAAAGGTGGCAGCTACGGCATCTGACTCATCCTTGGCTGAGAACATCCGTTGGGCAATATAGCCACCACCACCGGGCTCTGCACCGGGATAATAGCTGGCCCACCACTGTACCGCCAGAGGAACCAGTAAGACCGGGACCCACACATCTGGATCCGATAGATCTGGGATCAGTGATAATTTCTCTGAAACATTGGCATGAGAAATAAGGTTTGACAGCCCGTTAATCTCAGGAAGTCCTAAAATATAAACCATGGCCCAGACCGAACCGATCATAGCCAATGTAAATTGCACAAAGTCAGTAATGATCACGGCTTTTAATCCACCGAGGGCTGAATAGGCCAGTGTAATTGAACAGGCAATGGTGAGCGTCATCCACCCGGACATTCCTAAAACAATTTCACCGAACTTCACTGCCGCCAGGCTGACTGCGCCCATAACCAGGACATTAAAGACCAGCCCCAGATATAGGGCGCGGAATCCCCGTAAGAAGGTAGCTGCTTTTCCACTGTAGCGAAGTTCATAAAATTCGATATCGGTGATCACGCCCGAACGTCTCCATAATCTTGAATAAATGAACACGGTCAGCATCCCGGTCAAAAGAAACGCCCACCAGACCCAGTTACCGCTAACTCCATTCTGGCGTACCAGGTCTGTGACCAGATTTGGAGTATCCGTCGAAAAGGTGGTCGCTACCATTGATATCCCTAACAACCACCAGGGCATATTTCTTCCTGCTAGAAAAAATGATTCGGTATCTCTACCGGCCTTCTTGGCAGCCCAGATCCCTACCAGCAAAGAAAGAACAAAATAAAGTCCTATGATGGTCCAGTCTATGGAAGACAAATTCATAGATCAGTATTCGCTATTGGTACCAAAGATCGGTTTATTCATTCTCCATTTACCCCTGGTAAAATCAGGGAATTTTATAGGAGCACTACCCATACTGATGGATCTTTCAGACAGGGGACTGATCACGCTCATGCTGGCAGCATCATAAATATCTATAGGCGGGGAAACATTTCTTTTCAAAGATTCAACAAATGCATTGAGAATGAAGAAATCGATCCCACCATGCCCCGTGTGACCAATTGTATTTTCTGCTCCCGTGAATCTCTTCCAAAGAGGATGATCATAATCCGTTCTATATGGTTCAAAGGATTCCCATCGATGTTCTTCAGGGCTCCTGCCCTGCAGATAGACCGAATCATTATCCACCATCCATAATCCTTTTGTACCTTGTACCCGGAAGTTCAAACTGTAGGGCCTTGGAGAATTAGTATCATGACTAACCATCACACTCTGACCATTGGCACATTTTATGACAGTGGTGACAATATCCCCTAATTTAAACTCAACAGAAGTGTTGGGGTGTTCTGGACCTCCCTGATCTACAATATATTTATGTAGACCACGGCTCTGGGTAGCGGTCGATGTCAGGTGAACAAAACGGTTACCCCGGTTAATATCCAACATAGTGCTCACTGGCCCAACACCATGTGTAGGATAAAGATCTCCATTCCGCTCTATAGAGTGCTGGGTACGCCATTTAGATTCACTATAACCTTTTTCACCAAACTCTACACCACCGCCATAGGCTTGCTCGCCATCATTGAATTTGACATGTCGGAGGTCATGTTGGTATCCACATTGCAAATGCAACAGTTCCCCAAATAGCCCTTGGCGTACCATATTCAGTACTGCCATCACATCCCGACGATAACAGACATTCTCCATGATCATGCATTGTCTCTCAGTACGCTCAGATGTGTTCACAAGGTCCCAGATGTCTTCCACCGTTAGTGCTGCTGGCACCTCTGTACCCACATGTTTTCCCTGCTTCATAGCAGCGATAGCCATGGGATGATGCCATTCCCAGGGTGTAGCAATATATACCGCATCCAGGTCATCTCTCTGTACCATATTAAGAAAATCCTCTTCCCCGTTATCATATACATCAGGAGGAGGATTGCCCTGTCTTTTTACCACATCCAAAGCCAAGCTGATCATATGATCATCAATATCACAGATTGCCGCAATATCAACATCCGATCTTTGGGCCGCAAGCTGAAGCATCCATTGTCCACGTAATCCAGTGCCGATAAATCCCAGCCTAACGTGCTGATCGGATACGAGTTCACCTACCACGGACCTGGGTAACATCGCAGTAGCAGTCCCAACTAACGCAGTGGTTTTCAAAAATTTCCTGCGATCTATTTTTTTCGGCATAACTAACTCCTTATCTAAATCCAATGGAAAATGTTTTTTCACGGAATCGATAATATGGATCCTATGCAGGCATTCATTGATCTTTTTATTGTGCTATGAAACAGCAAGGACCATCTTAAAGAAGGATAAATGTATACAGCATTATTAATTAAACCGTTATCCGTTCACAACGCTATTATTAATTGGTTAATGTGCGGCCCAGGTCAAAAATAAATAGATCCCAATAGTCGCACACACGATGGCTAAAGATGCATTTTTTGCTTGTGACCAAGGCGTCATATCTACCGGTGCCGGAACCTTCTGATCACTGATCGCGATCTCATCCTCAGTTTTAGGATATAACTGACCAAGAATGATCATTACGATCACGGATGATAAAAAACTGATAAAATATCCATGTAGCCAGTGGAGATCACCATCACCATTGGCAAAAAATGTGGGCACATCCTTAATATTTACAAATGTGAAAAAGGCATAAAAGGCCATTCCCACTACCATTCCCACTTTTGCGGCCAGGGCTGGAATATGTTTCGTGGTAATACCCAATAAAAAGATTCCAATAATGGGAACACTATAGAGACCATTTACTTTCTGAAGATATTCAAAAATGGATTGCATCTGGGCCAGCAATGGTGCTATAAGAATGGACGCTGCTGCCAGACCAATGCTAAAGTATTTTCCAGTTTTGACTATCTCTTCACCAGAAGCAGATGGTTTGATATATCCTTGATAAAACTGTAGTGAGAATAACGTGGATGCGCTGTTCAATGCACTATTGAAAGAACTAAGAATAGAACCCATTAACACAGCAGCAAACAAGCCAAGAGACCAGTCCGGTAGTACATGACGCACAATAGCTCCATATACCTGGTCCTGTTTTTCAATATTTAGATCTGTCATGTGCAAAGCAATAATACCGGGGAGACAAAGCATGATCGGACCGACCAATTTCATGGCAGATGCGAACAGAACGCCTTTTTGACCTTCTGATAGGCTCCGCGCTGCCATTGCCCTTTGTACTATAACTTGGTTCGTTGACCAATAGAAGACCTGGATGAACATCATTCCAGTGAACAGGGTTGGCCAGGGAACAGATACTACCTTATTATCAACATTGGTCTGGGTCAGAACAGCAAGATATTGATGATTATCCCCACCTAAGATCGATAGACCATCAAAAAATGATCCCTTACCCAATGCCACTAAAGCAAGAAATGGGATCGTCAGACCACCAACCAGTAATCCTACTCCATTCAATGTATCACTGACCGCAACTGATTTAAGCCCACCGAATATGGCATACGAACTACCCAGAATACCAATAATTGCAACGATCATCCATAAAGGTAGTTTGATATCAAACATTCCGATCAAAGCTAAGGACCCTGTATAGAGGACTACTGGTAAGAGAACAGTAACATAACCAAAAAGAAAAAGGCCCGAAACCAAAGAACGGGTCATTTTATCGAACCGTTTCTCCAGAAAAGCTGGAGTAGTGGTAAAACCACTGGCCATATATGTTGGCAAGAATAATAACGCTGTGGCGATCATAGCGAACGCGGCCAAGGCTTCCCATGCCACACCTACTAAAGCTTTATCACCGAAAACAGCGCCATTCAATCCTACTAATTGTTCTGTTGAAAGATTTGTAAGCAACAGGGAGCCAGCAACAACGGGCCAGGTTAAGGCCCTTCCGCCAGTAAAATATTCTTCTGTAGGATTGTCAGATCTTTTCATACGAATAACGATCGTATAGGTAAGTACCGCCACTGCAGCTGTTGCCAAAATAAAAGAAATAATTGAAATGGTATTCATCGATATTCTTTATCGTTTAATGATCTATAACAATTTTTGAAAGCTTCATTAGATCTGTACCTTTTTCAAAGGGAATTATTCCAAAATGAAGCTCATATTTTTTGTTATCCATTGATAGAGTATATTGATCATGTGGACGGGCTCCCCAGCTATTATCACCACCAACACCCATTTGATGAAGATCAATCAGCCAATCTATCTGGTCCTTAGGCTGTAGATCTAATTTTCCATGACCATGGTTTTTAGGAATATAATCCAAATCATTATAGGGGTATTGGTGTACACTGCCATCAAATATGGGTCTTCCTACAACCATAAGGCCCAAGGAATCTCCCTTTAGAACCATCCACCGAACATCGGTCTTGTTCCCTGTCTCTTGAGGTCTAACATAGGGAAATGTCTGCTCCCAAACTGTTCCTGTATAGTGTCCGATAGCGGCTGATGTCTTCCTATCCCAATAGCTCTCATGGGGTCCACGGCCAAACCATTCAACATGATCATAGGTAGCAGGCAGTGTCAATTTCATCCCAAAGCGAGGCATCTCTGGAACATTTATTTTGGTTGGGGTTAATTCATGGTCAACACTAATAAACCCATTTCCATAGATATAATATTCGGTCTCCAGTATTATGCCGGTGGTATCATGACCAGAGATAACTCCGATCCTGGCTACATTATCGTTCAAACTCTTATTTAGCGCTTGCAAAGATAGTTCGTCTTCAGCATGACGCCATATACTTGTTCGTTTTGGCATGCCATTACCCAGGTCATTGTCATTAGGTGCACGCCAGAAGTGTGGTTCCAACCCTGAGATCAGCATATCCATGCCTTTGTAAGTATACTGAATCAAATTACCTTTATCTTTTTTGAAAACTACTTCGAAGTTGATACCCTTTACTTTGATAAGGTCATCATCTTCTTGCAGTTGCAGATGTGGAAGGTTTACTGAATTCATTGGAACCTGAGGTCGTCTTATGGGTAATCGAAACTGTTCCCAGGCAACAAGATGATCCTTTGTAACAAGACGTTGGGCCTGATTAGTTCGAGCTTCGATGGTAAGAAAATATTCTGTTTGCAGTTTTGGGATCATAGCAGAAAGATTGAAGGTAAGTACTCTTGATTCACCGGCCTTTAATCCCAATTGACCTAGTGTCCCGGCTAACTCTGTTTTCCCATCTGCATCAATACTATAGGAAAATTCCAAATGTTTCAGGTCAATGAAATCATAACGATTTATTACCTTCACTTTTCCATTTTGGAGATCAATGGCTTCAAATTTCACAGGTTGATAGACCTTTTTCACTTCGTACATATGAGGGTTCAATGTGCGATCTGCCGCCACCAGCCCATTGGCACAGAAGTTTGAATCATTCTCGGTAAATTCATCACCGAAGTCACCACCATATGCCCAGTATTCATTCCCAGCATCATCTGTTCTTTTGATAACCTGATCCACCCAATCCCAGATAAAACCACCCTGTAGTGCAGGATACCGTTCGAACGTATCCCAATAATCCTGAAGGTTACCAACACTGTTTCCCATAGCATGTGCATATTCACAAAGAATGAGCGGTCGTTCTGGTGTGGTTTCTGCATAGTTTGAGATGAATTCTATATTCTTATACATTGGAAACACTATATCAGTGTGATCTTCCTGATTGGCGGGTTCGTATACCACTGGACGGGATGGATCACGCTTCTTGATCCAAGAATAAAGAGACCTGAAGTTCTGCCCATCTCCTGCCTCGTTGCCCATTGACCAGATGATTATACAAGGTTGGTTCTTATCCCGTTCTACCATTCGTATTCCTCGATCAAGCCATTGGTCTTTCCAATCCACATCATCAGTGATATGTTTATATTTACGCTTGTGGAATCGCATACCATGTGCTTCTATATTTGCTTCATCGATCACATAAAGTCCGTACTTATTGCAGAGCTCGTACCATCGCTCCTGATTAGGATAATGGCTGGTGCGAACTGCATTGATATTATGCTGCTTCATAAG
>DCMX01000062.1 GCA_002321855.1 Fidelibacterota bacterium UBA1611
TCATTCTTGCTTCCTCATCACATGACTCCGGATCTGTAAAAAAATATTTTGATTGTTCAGCCAAGTGGATAAGTGTCTTAGAGCGGACCTTTAACTGATCGATAACTTTCATTACATAAGCATCCGATCCCGTTTTACCCCATTCGGGGATCAAACCTCTAACGTTATCAAGGATATCCATATTTGATCTAAACATAAGATGATGACCACTGATCCAATTGAGTTTTTTAACATCAAACACTGCACTCTTTTTATTTACCTTACCCAGATCGAATGTTTCTGCCAGCTGTTCCCTATTAAACATTTCTTGATCGGTACCTGGATTCCACCCGAGTAAGGTGAGATAATTAATTAGAGCTTCTGGCAGATACCCTTGTTCCCGAAAAGCTTGCACTCCGGTCGCACCATGACGCTTACTAAGGCGCTTTTGATCAGGACCCAGGATCATTGGAAGATGTGCAAAGCTCGGTAAGTTCCAGTTAAGAGCTTGATAGACCATAATTTGCTTTGGTGTATTGGAAACATGATCCTCGCCACGAATCACATGGGTGATTCCCATGTCATGGTCATCCACTGCCACTACCAAATTATAGACCGGACCACCATCAGAGCGCGCAATAACAAAATCATCTATCTCTTTATTGGGTGTTTCAATTTTGTTATAGATCTGATCAATAAATGACGTTGAACCTGATAGTGGTGTTCGTAAACGAACAGTGAAAGATTCCCCAGCATCCATTTTAGACTGCACCTCGCTTTCTGAACGATCACGCCACAACCCAGGGTACAGGTATGTTTTGGTTTCCTCACGTATCTTATTTAGCTCTTTTTCAGTTGCAAAACAACGGTAGGCATTCCTATTAGCAAGAAGTCGCTCTACGATCTCTGAATACCTATCTGAGCGAGATGATTGAAAAACAGGTTCATCATCCCAGTCCAATCCCAACCATGATAAAGAATCCAAAATTTGTTCAACATGTTCACGTCTGGATCTTTCTCGGTCCGTGTCCTCTATTCTAAGTAGAAATTTACCTTTTGATCGCTTGGCAAATAAATAATTGAACAGGGCTGTTCGGGCACCGCCTAAATGCAATTGACCAGTGGGGCTTGGGGCAAAACGGACTCTATAATTCACTAATTTTCAGATACGGTTATTTTAATTTTTTAGACCGCGGAGGGGGAGGGATTCGAACCCCCGAAGGGTATAAACCCTTGCTGGTTTTCAAGACCAGTGCATTCAGCCAGACTCTGCCACCCCTCCAGATGTTTAATAATGGACCACAGTGGCCATGTTGCGGAGAGAGAGGGATTCGAACCCTCGAAACGCGTGAACGTTTACACGCTTTCCAAGCGTGCGCCTTCAGCCACTCGGCCACCTCTCCAGATATAGTTATTAATGTCAATAATTCCTGTCCTGTGAATTTACAGGAATTAATAAATCTCAAGTTACAGTTAGTTCGCAGAATAATATAAAAAAACCCCGTCGAAAACGGGGTTTTTATTTTATTTTTCAAGTGAATAAGATAATCTAATTATTCTTCCTCGTCAGCGGTTGTTTGTACACCTTCTTCAGTTGTGTCTGGCATGCTAATGTCTGCCATCATTTCTGCAGTTTCGTCCATACGTTTGAGCGCAGTGTCTAAATCCTCACCATCATTCATCGCTATCATTTTTTCATTAAATCTCCAGTGTCCCGTCTTTTCTGACCGAATGCTTTTTACATACTTTACATGTACTGAATCGGCTTCTTTTCCTTTACCACCAATTTTATCAGCAAAACTTTTAGTTTTCTTAACCATGAAATATTTCTTTCTTTAAAATTCAGCCGGCGAATTTAGGTTCACATATTTGGAAGTTCAATGAGTTAGGACAGTTTAGACCTATTTCTTAATGCCTGAAGCTTTTTTCTTTTTTCTAGCTTCGCTGTTGCCAATTTACGCATGTCTACTACGTCATCATGTTCATCAACGATCTCAACCCCTAACAAAGTTTCGATAGCATCCTCAAGAGTGATCAACCCAGTGGTCGTACCAAACTCATCAGCAACCATGAATATTTGTTGTCGACGTTTCACAAAATCATCCAGAATATCCGAGATGGGTTCTTTTTCATCAACAGAATGAATTGGTTCCATCAGTGTTTCCATTGTCAAATGAAATTGGTCTTCAGCCTGCTTGTTTACCAGATCATAGCGGTGAACAAACCCAACGATCTGGTCTAGACCACCATCGTAAATGGGTATTCGCGAGAAGGCGATCGGTGAATGTTTTTCAACCACCTCTCCAACCGTTTTATTTTTTTTAATTGCAAAAATAACCGATCGGGGTGTCATCACACTTTCAGCAGCAATATTATCCAGTTGCATCAGGTTTTCAATGATATCGCCTTCCTGTTCATCGATGGCACCTTCATCCTCACTCAGTTCTGCCATAGCAAGTAATTCCGCACGAGATGCTTTAGGTTGATCATTATTCCCTCGATTAAAAGAAGTAGATATTTTTTCACTGATAATTACAAAAGGCCAGGCAATTATCATCATTATTCGTATCATATACACACTAAAACCCAATAAGGATTTATTGTAATTAGCGCCCAATGTCTTCGGTATGATCTCAGAGAAAAACAAAATTGATAAGGTTAATACACATGATGCGACCGCTACCCATTTACTACCAAATATATGAAAAGTTTGAGCGCCCACTCCAGTAGCCCCGACCGTATTGGCTATTGTATTTATAGTAAGGATCGCAGCCAAGGGTCTGTTGATCTTCTCTTTTAAGGATCTCATTATTTCACCGCTCTTATTTCCATCCTTGATAAGAACAGCTATATTAGCATGGGAAATACTTAGTAGCACGGATTCGAGTAACGAACAAAGAAAAGACACCAGGAGAGCTGTAAGAAAGAAGGCTATTAGGGTTGTCATTCGGAGTTGAATTTAGATGAGAATGCTGATGGAACAAATCAGCATCATTCAATCTTTAATATCTTGCCATCAACATTATCTGGAATTGGAATGGATAGTATATGACCGATAGTGGGTGCAATATCAACTGTTGCTGCATGATCTGATACTCGCCTTTTAGGTCTGTTCTTCCTTGAAAATAATAAAGGAACATGTGTATCATAATCATAGGGTGTACCATGACCGGTACCATAGGGAGTTCGATATATATTTCCTGATGACAAGAGAGCAAGAACGTCCGGGCTTCTCTCCGGATGGATCATATTTTTCATGCGCCTTATGATCTTATCAGTTGTATCAGCATCCAATATCTCTTGTTTAGTAAATACCTTTTCAATGCCATTTACCTTGGGTAGGTATTTTTTAATAATACCGGCTGGTCCTGATAACTGCGTATTTCTTTTCTTAAGTTTACCCAAGTTAAAAAAATAATTTGTCCCGTCACGGACAAAAAGGTTCTTGGCGTAAACTTCTGCGATCTCATCTTCGATCCATTCAAACGCTTCGTTCAACTCATCACGGTCTATTCTTCCAGATTTTCTTCCCTGTGAACGTTCATATTCTGGTAAAGGCAGACCACCATGATCTGCGGTCAAGATGAATTCGATATGTTCTAACCCGATCGATCTGTCAAGATCACTAATGAAGTCACCTAAGTATTCATCAAGTTTGATGCTGGCATCCATAACTTCCTGGGAGAAAGGACCGAAGTAATGGATTATCCAGTCCATTGCAGAAAAAGATATAGAAAGCAGGTCAACGTGATGATCCTGTCCTAAGGACTCTTCAATTAGTACAGATCCAGCCAAGTTCAAGATCAAATTTTCGAACCAAGGCATTCCCATGATCTCATCTCCTGGCTCAACATCAGGATCAAAACCAATTGGAAATACCGGGCTGTAAGGATCATCCCGGTAGCTATCCACCTCACCAACAAAATGATCTTCACGGGCATATTTTATGTATACACTATCTGGAAATGACCTGGTCCATAACGAATCCCGATATATTTGCATGTTCAGAGCTTGATTGAAAGCGTTCAGCCAAGATGGTGCACTTTCTACATAATAATCCGATGATATGAAACTATCATGATAATTATAATACAAGACCAGATCAGGATGTTTTCCTCCTAGAAATACAGCAGATCTACCCTTACCAGCTATGGAATAAACCTTTGAGAGCGAATCAGCCGATTTCATCCAATCACCTATCCCTTTTATCGAATAGCGAGCATATGAGCGTGCACTACCGACACCACCGATCGGCTTTGCAACAGGGTCTTCTACACAATTGACCTGTTTTTTTAAGACTCGATCATAAAAGCTATTTCCCAAAACACCCCCGGGTCCTGGATATTGACCCGTTCCAATCACATAGTGCCCTGGTCCTGTAGCTGTATAGCTGTGTTCATGGTGTACATTGGTGAAACTAACACCGTTATCGATCAACCAGCGGAATCCCCCTTTGTATAGATCATCAAATCGTGATAATAGGTCTGGGCGTAACTGGTCAGCTACCATCAATACAACGAGCTTTATCTGGGGAGTATCTTTGGTACAGGAACCAAGAAGACAGACTGAGATAAACAATCCTAAAAGTTTTTTCATTTTTCAACGATCCTTAAAAATCGTCGTTTTCCAATTTTTAAAACCTGTTCTCCACCAGAAAAAACCATGGCATTAATATCATCTACTAATACTCCGTCCAAGCGCACGGCTCCTTGAGTTATCATTCTACGTGCTTCACTTTTACTATTCAAGATGCCTGATTCTGCTATCAGATCAACCAGTAGCTTCTCACCGTCCATTCCGAACTCTGGCATATCATCTGGAATACCTTTTTTGACAACTAAATTATTAAAATGAGCTTCAGCTTCTTTAGCTATTTCTATATCATAGTACAAGGTAACAACGCTCCTTGCCAATTGTTTTTTTAGATCCATGGGATTAACAGATGGATCCTTTATTTGGCTTTCTATAGAATCCAGTGTTTCTTCATTTGCGTCGGCGGCTAAAATGAACCATTTCTCTATCATCTCATCCTTTATGGATAGGATCTTCCCATATATATCTTCTGGTTTATCCTGCAATCCGATATCGTTATTATATGATTTTGACATTTTTTCTTTTCCATCTGTCCCTTCCAACAGCGGTAGAGTAATTATGCACTGAGGATCCTGGCCCGCTTCCTTCTGGAGATTCCGACCAACCAAAAGATTAAACTTTTGATCAGTGCCCCCAAGCTCAATATCTGCATTAAGCTCTACAGAATCCTGTCCCTGTGCCAGTGGATACAAGAACTCATGCAACGAAATAGGGATCTCAGCCTTATATCTTTTTGTAAAATCATCCCGCTCCAGCATGCGTGCTACAGTAGTAGTACCAGCCAGTCTTATTACATCATAAAAATTCATAGAATTAAGCCATTCTGAATTATATAATATTTTAAGTTTATTTATATCAAGTATAACTTTAGATTG
>DCMX01000249.1:0-10415 GCA_002321855.1 Fidelibacterota bacterium UBA1611
CGTAAGAAAGAAATAATAGTAACCTCTGGAGGTAAAAATATCGCCCCGATACCTATTGAAGAAGAACTGAAACAAATAACCGCCGTTTCTCAGGCTGTCATGGTCGGTGATAATAGGAATTATTGCACCGCATTGTTGACCTTGGATGCAGGATATTTATTGAAAGTAAAAATGGGTGTGGATATTACGGGAATTAAACCGACAGAACTTGTAGCGGCTATGGAGCAACATGGAAAGGAGATCAAAGATTTTGCTGAGGATCCAGGTATTCTTGAAGAAATTCAAACTGGGGTCGATGAAGTGAATAGTAGATTTGCGAGGGTGGAAAATATCCGCAAATTTTCATTGCTCCCTCGGGATTTTACGATGTCTGATGATGAGTTAACACCTACTTTCAAAATAAAGCGGTCGAAAGTATATCGGAATTGGTCGAACACGATCGAAAATATGTATTCTGACTAATTTGTAAATAATATGACAACGAAAGTTGCTTTCCTAGGTTGCGGTTCGTGGGGCGCAGCCCTAGGGCAGGTTCTGGCGGAAAAAGATGTGCCAATAACTATGTGGCATCGAGATTCCAAAATAGTTAAAAAAATGCGCACTACTCGTAAACATTATTTGATCCCAACGCTTTCTATTCACAATGATATAACTATTACGTCCCAGCTAAGTAATGCTTTAAATGATGCTGACATCGTGGTCCTTGCAATCCCCTCCCAATCAATCAGATCATTGTTAAGAACGACCAAGTCCTTTTTACGAAATTCATCTTATATTGTCAATGTAGCAAAAGGAATTGAGAATGGTACTCTAATGACTATGAGTGAAGTTATCTATGATGAACTACATATCTTGCCTAAAGTAGTTACTTTATCTGGTCCTAGTCACGCAGAAGAAGTAATTGAAGGACATCCAACGACCTTAGTTAGTGCATCTTCAGATTCCCAATCGGCACAGTATGTTCAGCAATTGTTTTCAAATGACCGACTGCGGGTTTATACCAGTAAAGATATCAGAGGAGTAGAATTAGGAGGCTCCATAAAAAATGTGGTAGCGATAGCAGCCGGTTTTTGCGATGGTACAGGCTATGGTGATAATACAAAGGCAGCACTTATGACCAGAGGTATAAAAGAAATATCACGTCTTGGTTTGCACTTAGGTGCAAAACCAGATACATTCTCTGGATTATCTGGGATTGGGGATCTCATTGTAACATGTTCCAGTAAGTACAGTAGAAATCGAAGGGTTGGTGAGGAAATTGGCAGAGGTGAAATTTTGGAAAATATTTTAGCTGGAACCCATATGATTCCAGAAGGAGTTCAAACAGCACTATCTGTTCATCAATTGTCAAAAAAGGTAAATATTGAAATGCCCATATGTGAAGCTGTCTACAATGTTCTGTTCAAAAAGGAAAACCCTCAAAAGTCCGTTCATTCTTTGATGACCAGAGACCTTAAACCGGAATACCTTGAATAAATATCAAGCTTGGTCAGCGATTTTCAATCTATGTAATTTCATTGGATGCCCTTGTAGTTCAATGGATAGAACAAGTGCCTCCTAAGCATTAGATGCAGGTTCGATTCCTGCCGAGGGTACCAATCGTGAATATGAGAGAAGGGAAGATATGTTAAAACCAAAAAGAAAGATTACTCGCAAAGAAATACAGCGTGACCCGTTTCTTGAGACTGTGGACAAACTTGAGTCTAATATTAATAAAAATAAGAAATTATATATTAATATTATTATCGGCCTGATGCTTGCTACCATTGCCTTCAATATAATAAAAAATAAAAGGTCTGAACGATTACAAACAGCAAATTCTTCTTTAGGGAGAGCATTGGTTGCAATTGAGCAAGGCGATTTGGATAATGCACGTTTCCAATTAGAGACAATTATTCTTGAGTATGATGGCGAAACTAGTGCATCGACAGCTGGTTACTACTTGGGTAAGATAAGTTTTGATGATGGTGATTTCGACGGTGCTAAAAATTATCTCATTGAATACATGAAAGACCACCCAATCGATATTTTTGTTCCTGGTGCTTCAAAGATGTTAGCAGCTATTGCAGTAATTAATGGTGATTCGAATGCTGCGGAAAAGTATCTGGATAATGGTATAGCGATCACATATAGCAAAACTGATAAAATGGTACTAAAGCTGGAGAAAGCACGAATAATTTTAAATGCCAATAGATTATCTGAAGCTCGGTCAATTATCAAAGAAATATCAAGTACTGAAAATATTCCGCAAAGGATTAAACAAAAAACGGAAGAATTGCATGGTATGTTACCAAGTTAATACCTTGTAAAATTTATAGATAATTAATAGTTTACAGCGTTGGAAAGTGGGTTGAAAAGCCCACTTTTCTTTTGTCTGGATATGGACCAATTAGCTGACATAGTTCAACAATATCTTAAGCCAGGTATGGTATTGATAGATTTGAAGCATAATCGTCAAACAGACCTGATAAAGGTTACAATTGATGGTGAAGAGCCATTGAATATTGGTGACACAGAAGCTCTGGCACGTTCATTGAGAGTATCTCACGAATTAGGGCACCAGTTCCCTCATGGATTCAAGTTGGAAGTGAGTACTTCGGGAATAAATAGTCCCTTAATTGAACCGTACCAATTTCGCAAGAATAAAGGCCGTATTCTCATTGTTGAGTATGTTGATAATAATATACAAAAGCATGTATCTGGTAAATTACTCGATGCGAATGATCAGGAGATAAGCTTAGATGTTGATGGGATGCAAAATATGATATCTTATGACAAAATTAAAAAAGCAAAAGTTAAAATTTCATTCGGTTAAAACTGGGAGGTATTTTGATTAATCGAGAGCTAATTGAAGTATTTTCAGAGATCGCCAGGGAAAAAAATGTTGAACGATCTGAACTGGCATCTATCATGGAAGATTTGTTTCTTTATGTTATAGAGAAAGAATATGGTGATTCATCAAATTGCAGTTGTATTGTAAATCTAGATAAAGGTGAGATTGAAATCTATGCTGAAAAAACCATTGTTGTTGAGGTTGATGATTATAAAGTTGAAATAACACTGGAAGATGCTATTGCCAAAGAACCTGATGCAGTTGATGGTTTGGATATCGGAGATACTTTTGTAGAAGTCATAGACTTCAATTTATTTGGAAGACGACTTATAACAACTGCGAAGCAATTCTTTGCACAACGTCTTCGTGATGTGGAACGAAATTACATTTATGAGGATTATGTCAATCGTATTGGTGATATTGTGATTGGTGTTGTGCACCAGGTACAGCGTGATAATGTCTTTATCAATATAGAGCAGGCTGAACTTCGAATGCCGAAAAAAGAGCAAATACTTTCTGAAAGATACCGACGTAATGACACAATTCGTGCAGTAATTAAATCAGTTGAAGTGACCTCGAAAGGACCGGATATTGTTATTAGTAGAAGTGACAATCATTTTTTACATAAATTATTCGAAATGGAAGTGCCAGAGATAGAAGATTCAATTATCGAGATTATATCCATTGCAAGGTATCCAGGCGAACGTGCAAAAATTATTGTTCGGTCTAATGATCGAAGAATAGATCCTGTAGGGGCCTGCGTTGGAATGCGCGGTAGTCGTATCCAAGCAATTGTACGTGAGTTAAATAATGAAAAGATTGATATCGTCGATTATAGTGATCAACCCGAGATATTGATAACACGTGCCTTATCTCCCGCTAAACCTGTAAACCTCTACATTGATGAAGATAAAGAATATTGTATTGCAATCTTTGATGATGACAGCCTAGATGCAGCAATTGGAAGGCATGGGGTGAATATTAATTTAGCTTCAAAAATTTCAGAGTATCGTATTGATGCTTATGGTGAAAAACAATATCAAAGAATACAAAACGATCAGAATACTCCGTTGACTGATGTCTATGGAATTAATTTAACAGTATCTAATAGTCTTGATAGTGTAGGAATTAAGTTGGTATCGGATTTACTTGATGCAGATGAAAGTTTATTACTTTCTGCGAAAGGTATTGGTGAAAAAACCTTGGAAGGTATTTATGATTCGGTGCAAAAATTTATTGAGCGTACAGATGAACCTTTACCAGATGAAGAGAAATTAGATAGAATAGTTTCCAATCAGGAGTTAGGAGAAAACGCATCCAATGAAAATGACTCTCTTAACAATTCTAATAAAAAGTTAGATATAATTTCTGATTCTTCGGAATATATTTCTGATGAGGGTAATATTTTTCATGAAGAAGAATGACTTATGTTAATAATTCCCGATAGTCTAAGAACTATTTGCAAAAACTTAAGTTTATGCCAGTAAAAAGAATATTTCAAATTGCAAAAGAACTGAATATTTCTCACACAGATATTCTCAATTTTCTACAGTCTAGAGGTGTGGAGATAACTAGCCATATGTCTCCAGTAGATGAAGATGTTTATCAACTTATTATGTCAGAATTTGCTAAAGATAAGCAGTTAGTGGACCGATTTAGGAAGGAACAAGTTCGTCGTGAGATTCATGACACAAGGTTAAAGGAGCAGCAACAGTCTAAAAAGAAACTTCAATTGCTTACGCTTGAGGACCAGCGAAAGTTGGAAAAGAAGGAACTTGAAGAAGAGAAAAAGAAAAAACAGGAAATACAAAAAATAGAATTGGAAAAACAACAAAGTGAGCAAGGCAAAATAAATAAAAAAGGGAGTGCAGAAACTGCAGCATTGGAATCCGATATTGAATTAGACACGCGAAAAAAACCACAAAGTAACCGCGGAAACGAGATAAAGAAAAAATTTGGTGGTCCAAAAAAACAAAAACTAAGGAAGATTAATCTTTCAAATATTCAATCAGAGATTGGGCAAGGAATTCCACGAAAGGTCAAAAAACATGAGAAAGAAGAGCCAGTTCATAAGAGTGTTCAAACAAAGGTAAAGGAAACACTGGCAGCAATAGAGTCCAAAAAAAAGAAAAAATCCTACAAAAAAACAAAAATCAACGATAATCAATCGCACAATGAGAATAAAGATTCTCAATCAACAATCCGGATGCCCGAGTTCGCTAGTGTGGAAGAACTTTCCAAGATATTTGAAGTTACTGCAAGCGATATTGTTCAAGTATGTATCGAATTGGGAAGGTTGGTTACAATTAACCAGCGGTTAGATTGGGACTTATTAGAACTTTTGGCTTCACACTATGGGTATAATGCCGAGAAAGTTGTCGAAATGAGGGAAGAATTATTTTCATTGGAAGAAACAGAAGAAGATAAGGAAAAGGCCGTAGCTAAAGCACCTGTGGTGACAGTTATGGGGCATGTCGACCATGGTAAAACCAGTTTGCTCGATTATATTCGGAATTCCAATGTTGTTGCAGGTGAATCAGGTAGCATCACACAGCACATTGGTGCATATAAGGTCGAACTAGAAGATGGAAAACATGTTACATTTCTTGATACACCAGGGCATGAAGCATTTACAGCCATGCGTGCTCGTGGTGCGCAGGTCACCGATATTGTCATCCTTGTTGTCGCTGCTGATGACTCCGTAATGCCACAAACTATTGAAGCTATTAATCATGCCAAAGCAGCTAATGTACCAATTATTGTGGCTATCAATAAAATGGATAAGCCAGGTGCTGACCCAGATAGGGTAAGAAGGGCTTTATCAGAAAATGATGTACTCGTGGAGAACTGGGGTGGAAAGGTGCAATCAGTAGAAATAAGTGCAAAAACAGGTGAAGGTATTAGTGATTTATTGGATAGTCTATTATTAGAGACGGAAGTAATGGATTTGAAAGCGAATAGAGATTGTAAGGCGATAGGTACAGTAGTTGATTCACGATTGGATAAAGGGTTAGGTCCTATAGGAACCATACTTATCCAGAAAGGTACCCTAAAATTAAGTGATCCATTTATGTGCAATGATTTTTCTGGTAAAGTCCGTGCCATCGTGAATGAAAGAGGACAAAAAATTAAAGAGGCAGGACCGTCGGATGCCGTTCAAATCCAAGGATTCGCACAGGTCCCACAAGCTGCAGATATTTTCGCTGTTGTGGATAATGAAAAAGATTTAAAAAGAATTTCTTCTGAACGACAGAGAGTAAGACGAGAAATTGAGCATAAGAAGATCTCCTTTTCTCTTGATGGAATGTCATCAATGATTAAGGAAGGGATTATTAAAACATTGCCGGTGATTATTAAGGCAGATGTTGACGGTTCAGTGGATGTTCTTTCTGATACATTTATCAAACTTAATACTGATGAAGTAGAGATTAAGATTATTCATAAAGCAGTGGGGATGGTCACTGAATCTGATGTTTTGCTTGCGGAAGCATCCAATGCTGTTATTGTTGGATTTAACGTACAGGTTGGATCGAATGCTAAATTGCAAGCCAATCAGTCTGGAGTGGATATACGTACCTATAATGTCATATATAATGTTGTTGATGAGCTAAAATTGGCGATGGAGGGGCTACTTGAACCGGATAAAGTTGAGACAATACTTGGGAAAGCCATAGTTCAACAACAGTTCAAGATTCCAAAAATAGGATTCATAGCTGGTTGTAAGGTTGATGATGGGTTAATTGTCAGAAATGCTAAGTCACGATTGATAAGAGACCAGGAGATTATTGGCGAAGGGCCCATTACTTCTTTAAAACGTTTCAAAGATGATGCTCGCGAGGTAAAAGAAGGGATAGAATGCGGTATCGGTATCGAAGGTATAAAGAAATATCAGGATGGAGATATTATTGAAGTTTATGAGGTTCGTGAAGTAAAACGAAAACTGGTTATCAATTGAGGCAAAATCGACCGTATAAACGTACAGACAGGGTTAGCAAACAGATCCTGGAAATATTATGTGAAATACTAATTCGGCACATAGATTTAAATTATTTAGGTTTTGTAACATTCACTTCTGTGCAAATATCTCCAGATCTACGAAATGCAAGGGTTTATTATAGTATATTGAATCCATCTAAATCGTGGCAACAGATTAATGACGAGATTAATAGCCACCGTAAAGCATTTAAAAAATTCATGAGTCCGAAACTCCATTTAAAAAATATTCCAGATCTTAGATTCTATCGCGATGAAAGGATGGAATATGGTGATAGAATCTCCAAACTTTTTCGTGATTTGGAACTTGGAGACCATGATACTGAGCATCGATAAACCAGTTGGCTGGACGTCATTCGACGTTGTAAAAAAAGTTCGGGGTATTACTAAAGAAAAAAAGGTCGGCCATGCGGGTACACTGGATCCATTTGCAAGTGGTTTATTAATAATTGGGACTGGGAAGGACACCAAAGTATTAACGAGCATTTCTAGCAAAGATAAGAAATATATTGCTGAATTGACCCTGGGAAAGACTACTGATACGCTTGATACTGAGGGGGAGATTATTCATTCGCAGGCGGTACCTGAATTAAACTTTGATTCTATCAAGGGTAAATTAATATCATTTTTAGGTAAGCAAGAACAAGTGCCACCCATGTTTTCGGCAAAGAAAAAGAATGGTACCCGATTATATAAATTGGCTAGAAAGAAAATTGTTGTTGATAGAGAGCCTATTATTATTGAGATCAAGGAAATTGAGCTCGTTCACTTGAAAAATAATTGTATTTTATTCTCTGTATGCTGCTCTAAGGGAACCTATATCCGAGTTCTGGGCAAGGATATAGCAGAGAAGTTGGGGACGGTCGGGTATCTTACGTCATTAAAAAGAATGAAAATCGGTCATTATGATTTAAAATATTCTCAAACAATTAGCGAATTCGAGAGTGCATGGAGATCTACCGCTCATTAAATGAATTTATTCCGATTGGTAGTTCTGTGATCACCATAGGTTCCTATGATGGGTTACATCGTGGTCACCATGAGATTATTCGCTCGGTAGTTAATCATGCTCAAGCTAAGAATATAATCTCTTCCATTGTTACATTTGATCCCCATCCCAAACATGTGTTGGATAAATCTCGTGTAAAGTTACCACTTATAATGAGTATGGACCAGAAGCTGAATATTTTACAATCTTTAGGAATCAGTAAGGTATTGATTATTCCATTTACATCAGAATTTTCACGAGTTCCAGCTAAGGTATTCATGGATAATATTATTCTTCCAAATTTCAATCCTCAGGTTATTGTTGCAGGTTACGATCATCATTTTGGCTATCAGCGAGAAGGTGGGCCAGCATTTCTAAAACGATATTGTCTTGACCACGGAATCGATTTAGAATTAACAGAGCCTATAAAAGATGGTGATGTAATTATTTCTAGTAATAATATCCGCACCTTGATTCAAAACGGATATTTACGTCGAGCAAATTTTGAATTAGGTTCTTTTTTTGGGTTTATGGCCAAAGTGGTTCATGGAGCCGGCCGTGGAAAAGGATTACATTTCCCTACTGCTAATTTGATTCCTATAGATCAAAATCAACTAATGCCTAAACCAGGTGTATATCTCACTCGAGGAACGATTAATGGACTTCACCTGTTTGGTATGTGTAACTTTGGTGTAAGACCCACGTTCGAAGAAAAAGAATTAGTATTGGAAGTTCATTTATTTTATGATGACCTTGATGATATCTATGAAAAGGTCGTATGGGTGGAGTTTTTGGAGAGGATAAGGGATGAAAAGAAATTCCCTTCCCCACTGGAATTAAAAAAACAATTAGAAATAGATAAAATTAAATGTCTTGAATTACAAGGCAAGTACACTCAGGAGTAAATAGTGCCTATTACAAAAGAAGAAAAAAAGAAGATTATCAAAAAATTTGGGAAAGATGAAAATGATACTGGATCAACTGAAGTACAGATTGCACTTTTAACTCACAGGATACGTGAATTAACTGAGCATTTGAAATTTCATAAAAAAGATAAACATACGCGCCGAGGGTTAGTCCAATTAGTATCGCAGCGAAAAAAATTCATGAAATATTTGGTACGCATAGATGCCAAGGCATACATGGAAGTCGTTAAGCAATTATCTTTGCGCGGTTAAACAACTAAAATTGAAAGAAGAAAAATAATATGATTAATGTAGAAAGAGAAATTGGCGGTAGAGTCCTTAAGTTTCAAACAGGAAAGGTTGCTCGGCAGTCAGCAGGCTCTGTTATTGTGACGTATGGTGAAACAGTGATTTTAGTAGCAGTAAATTCTGCGAAAGAGCCTAGGACAGATATAAATTATTTTCCGCTTCAGGTTGAATACAGAGAAAAACATTACGCTGGTGGGAAAATCCCTGGGGGTTTCTTTAAACGAGAGGCTCGACCATCTGAAGGTGAAGTTCTCACTAGTCGTCTAACGGATCGTCCGATCCGCCCATTATTCCCGAAAGGTTTTAAAAATGAGACTCAGGTTATAATCAATGTGCTTCAGAGTGATGGTGAAAATATGCCTGATGTTTGGGCTGGTGTGGGTGCCTCATTAGCGCTCATGATATCCAATATACCTTGGCACGGGCCTCTTGCAACGGTTAGAGTGGGGCAGATTGACGGGGAGTTTATTTTAAATCCAACACGATCTCAGATAGATAATTGTGATTTAGAATTGATTGTATCTGGGAATGATGAAACTATTGTAATGGTGGAAGGCGAAGCAAATGAACAGAGTGAAAAAACAGTTGTTGAATCATTAAAATTCGCTCATGATCATATTCGTAATATAATCGATTTAGAGAAGGAATTGTTTGATGCTGTACAGGTTGAGAAGCTTCCCGAGCCTGAGGCAGTTTTGAATTCTGAATTGGAAGCAGCTGTTGATGGTAAGCTGGGGAGCAAGATAAATGATATCATTAGCATCAAGGAAAAACAAGATCAAAGCGATGCAAAAGAAGAATTGACAAAAGGGATCTTGGAAGACTTGAAGGAAGATTTTCCGGAACAGGAAAATGAAATAAATTCGATTATCAAGGATTATTTCAGAACCTCCATTCGAGAAATGATCTTAACAAAAGGATCACGCACTGATGGCCGAAAGACCAATGAGATTCGAGATATTACTATTGACCCTAATTTTCTTTCAAGAGTACATGGATCTACACTGTTCACAAGAGGTGAGACACAGGCAATCGTGGTCACTACTTTAGGTACAAAGAGAGATGAGATGATCATTGATAATATGGATGAGGATTATAAAAAGAATTACTATCTCCATTATAATTTCCCCCCATACTGTGTGGGTGAGGTTGGGCGAATTGGTTTTACAAGTCGTAGAGAGATCGGTCACGGGAATTTAGCTCAACGGGCCATTAAGCCTGTTCTACCTACTTACGATGATTTTCCATATACGATTCGTCTTGTATCAGAGATTACTGAATCCAATGGTTCATCATCTATGGCATCGGTCTGTGGTGGCTCACTTTCTCTTATGTGTTCTGGAGTACCGCTAAAAGGGCATGTAGCAGGCATTGCCATGGGTTTGAT
>DCMX01000249.1:10800-11234 GCA_002321855.1 Fidelibacterota bacterium UBA1611
GATATGGATTTTAAAGTTGCAGGAACCCGAGATGGTATCACGGCAATTCAGCTGGATCTGAAGATAGAAGGTATTTCGTTCGATCTTATAACAGAGGCATTAGAGCAGGCAAAGGAAGGCAGGACCTTTATTCTGGATAAAATGTATGAAGCTATGCCGGAGCCTGGTGAATTATCTGAACATGTTCCTCGAATTTTATCCATACAGATCAATCCCGATAAAATTGGTGGTTTGATTGGTCCAGGAGGAAAGAATATTAAAAAGATCATTGAAGACACACAGTGTGAGGTTAATGTGGATGATGATGGAATTGTAACTGTTGCGGGTGTGGATCCAGGTAGATGCCAAGATGCGATTGATTTGATCCAAGCGATTACTTTCGACCCTGAAGTAGGTATGGAATTTGATGGAACAGTTACCAGAATCATGAATTT
>DCMX01000249.1:11628-17051 GCA_002321855.1 Fidelibacterota bacterium UBA1611
TTGAATGGCACCGTGTGGACAAGGTAGAAGATATATGCAAATCCGGAGATCCGATGAAGGTCAAGCTTATCAAAATAGATGATCAGGGACGACTTGATTTTAGTAGAAAAGCTCTGTTGCCGAAACCGGAAGGCTGGACTCCTCCTCCGCCTCGTCGTGATAATCGCAACAGTAGTAAGCATAACCGGCCCTTCAAAAAAAGAAAATTCTAGGGGCTTTAAGCTATTTCAATAACCTGAAACAATCAGGGTGATGGAGTTATGGTGAGGTATTTTTGGTTTAGGTTTTGCTATTTTTCATGATGAGATGACACCAAAGTTATCTGATCACTATGAAAAACGAAAACCTTCGGCGATTCGCCAGTCCCAAATTACTTTCTCCAAGCGTAGAGATAAAGACCAGGTACAGGTAATCAACCTAGCGATTGGTAATGTATCATTACCAATGCATCCCGCAATGCAATCACGTCTCAAGGCATTGGGAGATTCCAGCTCACCATTTGCCAATGGAATAGTTAAGTACACACCAAGTATCGGCACAGATGAATGCCAGGATGCATTTCTAAATATAATTCGCTCGGAAGGGAGTTCACATACAGAACAAATCAGTTGTGTAATTACTGATGGTGGATCCCAGGCCATGGAATTAATGATGTTGGGCGTTTGTGGTCCGAATTCTTCAAAGCCTATACTGCTATTGGAACCAGTATATACGAACTATATAGAATTTGCAAAAAGATTATCCATTCCAATTGTTACTATTAATAGAACGATAAATGATTCTGGCAGGTTCAATGAACTAGATCTTCAGAGCATATCTGATATAATAGATTTAGAACAAGTGAATGGTTTGGTCGTGATACCTGGAGATAATCCAACAGGGCAATTCTTTAAACAAGAAATACTGATTAAATTAGGGCTAATCTGCGTTGAAAAGGATATTTGGTTTATTAGTGATGAAGCCTATCGGCAGTTATACTATGGTAGCGATGAAGTTTCAAGTATCTGGAAGATTAGTGAAAAACAAGTTCCCGGTATTGCGGGACACCGCATTAGTATCGAATCAGCTTCAAAAATATGGAATGCATGCGGCCTTCGTATTGGAGCATTGTTGACGGATAACCGAGAGTTTCATAGGAGAGCATTATCTGAATACACTGCAAACCTTTGTGCAAATACCATTGGACAATACATTTTTGGCGCCTTGGCAAGTATTACAACAGAAAAATTGAATGATTGGTATCACCAGCAGAGAAATTATTATGCAAAAATAATGGTACAATTGAGAGAGAGTCTTTTAGATACTCTACCAGGTCTTATTGTCACTCACCCAGAAGCTGCCATATATCTTGTGGCCGATTTCAAGAATTTAGTATCAATTGATTTCAATATTGCAGACTTTATCCACTTTTGTGCTTTTGAAGGAAGGGTTAATGTTGAAGGTAAATCATATACGGTGTTATTGGCACCAATGAATGGATTTTATTTGAATAATGATACTGGAAAAACGCAAGCACGTATTGCTATCGTAGAGTCACCAGATCAGATTAATATGGTTCCAGTGGTCCTGGCAGAACTATTTAATATGTATTGCCAGCGTTCAGATTAAATCATACAATTATTCTTTATTTCTAATTTCCTTGAAGATAGACCTTGGTTTATTTAATTTAAAGTATAGGTTGAAGTATTAATGGCCAACACAAAACCGAAAATAAAGAAGTTATATTATTCTATTGGTGAAGTTAGTGAGATTACTGGTTTAAAGGCTTATGTCCTACGCTATTGGGAAACAGAGTTTAAACAGATTGCTCCTCCAAAGAATCGTGCAGGGAACCGTACATATCGACAAAAGGATATTAATCTTATTCAAGACATTAAAGATTTGCTTTATGAACAACAATATACAATTGAAGGTGCCCGTAAAATATTAGGTAGGAAGGATGGAAGAGAAACGAAACGATCCAATAAGAACTTATCAGATGATCAAAAAGTTGTTCTGAGTAAAATCCGTGACGAGTTAAAGGAGATTTTGCTTGTTATCAATGAATAATACGGAGCGTGGCGCAGTCCGGTAGCGCACTGCAATGGGGTTGCAGGGGTCGCAGGTTCAAATCCTGTCGCTCCGACATATTATCAGCCGCAAATATATCATTGTGGCTTTTTTATGAAGAAAAAATAATACATTGCTGAATAATGATTATGGCTTTGTTTACCACAACCTTTGTTCTTGTAGTTTTAATTTTTGCGGCATTCCGTTTGAAGATACCCATGGCGGTAGGACCGTTGGTTGTAGTGTATTTTATTTATATTGGATATTCACTATTCAGTCAATATACACAACCAAAAATTGAAATTCCGCATGTTGATGCGATTAAAGAAATTCCTGATTTAAGACTAAATAAAGAAAAGTTTCTTCAACCAATGGCTATACCAGTAGTCCCTGATACCCCAAAGCCGTTAACACTAGATTCCGTACCAAAAAAAATCCCCAAACCCGCAGAGCCTGTTGAAGAAAATATCAAAAATGAACTTAAACCCCAAAATAAACCCACATCAAACCTTGCTACTAACGCGACAGAAGAAACCTTGGTACTTAAAGAAATGCTAATCTGTCAAGGAATAATTAAACGTACTCCAGTCAAACCAGGGAAGAGATTTAGTAATATGGTAGACTCACTATACTGCTATACGAAAATATCTAACTCTGGACGTAAGCAGGAACTTCAGCATATTTGGTACTATAATGATCGGGAGATGACTCGGGTACTTTACAATGTTAAACCTTCATTTAATTACAGATCTTGGAGTAAAAAAACAATCTATCCTGAGAATATAGGAAAATGGCGTGTTGATGTAATGGACCAAGATGGTAATATATTAGGCTCAAGATCTTTTACTATAGACATTGCATCTTCGAAATTTTAAATACTTTGTATATAGTTTTTCTTATTTATACTTTATCATTCTTTGCTTGTAGCCCTGTTATCCGCCAAGAAAAAATTAATATGTACTGGGATCAAATGGATATTGATTTACCAAGTGGAATAATAGTTTTTTCAGGTGAGAATAAGACCATTCCATTAAAAGCATGGGTTGTAAAAGTCGATTATTCGAATCGTGATAATAAAATAGCAATTTTATCCTCAACGGATTCTGACCACAAAGAAACTCCAGAACAATTTGCGCAGCGTACTAATGCTATTATTGTTGTCAATGCTGGTTATTTTTTAACGAATAATAAATCAGCCAGCCATGTTGGTTTACTGAAAACAGAAGGATTATTAAAGGAGCCAGCAAGTCACACAGTATATCGTGATAATTCTCAATACTATGTTTCCCGGGGTGCATTTGGTATTGATTCTGTTGGCGCAGTTGATATAGCCTGGGCGTCCACTAGGAATGATACGATCTTTGTTTGGGATCAAGTGATTCAAAACCGTCCTGGAAAGCCTATACTATCACTTGATTTTGCAAAAGGAAAATCTTGGAATATGTCAGAAGCTGTACATGCAGGTCCTGTATTAATAACTGATGGGAAAATCAATATTACTACTGAAGAAGAAGTGTTTTTTAATACTCCGATTGCTGGTGTCCAACCCAGATCTGCCATAGGTTATACAAAAAATGGTGAATTAATAATTATGGTGGTCGATGGTCGTCAGGCTGATAGTAGGGGTGTATATCTGGAAGAGTTAGCCTTGCTTATGTCACAGTTCCATTGTTTGGAAGCCATGAACCTTGATGGAGGTGGTTCTAGTGCAATGGTGGTAAACAGGGAATTGATAAATCGTCCATCAGGACTATTTTTGCAGCGCGAAGTAATGTCAGCAATTGGAGTATATCACCAAGACTAAATGGAACTAATAAGGAATTTATACAATTGGGTCTTGACCTGGTCCGATAGACCAAATGGTCCAAGAGTTTTAGGTATCTTGTCTATTGCGGAAGCTTCTTTTTTCCCAATTCCGCCAGATGTACTATTAATTCCATTAGCATTGGGTTCTCGTTTAAAAGCTTACCGGTTCGCATTTATATGCAGCATTTGCTCTATAATTGGTGCGATCATTGGATATGGTATTGGGTATTTAGCTTGGTGGGATTCTATAGAAAATTTTACAGCATTTGCCCAATTATTTTTCGATCATATTCCAGGTTTCACAATAGATGGATTTTATCGGATACAGGCATTATATGAGCAGTGGAATTTTTGGATTGTTTTTACAGCAGGTTTTACACCGATTCCCTTTAAATTATTTACTATATCTGCAGGAGCGTTCAATATCCATTTTCCAATGTTCATTCTGGGCAGCATTATCAGCCGGAGTGCACGTTTCTTTCTTATAGCCTGTTTGGTTAAGATCTTTGGAGAACCTATACTGGATTTTATTGATCGATATTTTAATTGGTTAGCAATATTTTTTACTATTCTTTTAATAGCTGGTTTTGTTGCTATAAAATACTTGGTATAGATGGATTGTAAAGTAAGGAGATCACTATTCTTTTTCCAAAATAAAGTAAATCGTTTTCGGGGTGTAGCGCAGTCCGGTTAGCGCGCGTCGTTCGGGACGACGAGGTCGGAGGTTCGAATCCTCTCACCCCGACAAAATTATCTTACTTTCCATCCATAATTAACAATTCTGTAAATTTAGTTAATTCATGGAACTTTTTCGATCAATACTGAGGGTAGTGGGGTATCTATTTTTGACTATTTTTACCATCCAATTATTAAATATTTATTTCAATTGGTTTGTGAGCAATAATTTTATGTTTATGCCGTCTCTTTATATCGGTATTGGAGCCTTGTTTATCTTGGTACTGATTGATCGTTTGGTTAGCAAGGAAGATAATTATTATGAAAAAAATGTGGAGAAATAATAAATGATCATTACTACGCAAGACAAACTAGAAGATTACGATATCACAAAAACAATTGGTTTAGTTCAGGGAAGTACTATCCGGGCCAGGCATATCGGCAATGACATTTTGGCGGGTTTACGAAATATAGTTGGTGGGGAGGTCCATGAATATACCAAAATGTTGGCAGAATCTCGTGAACAAGCTTTAGATAGGATGAAGAAATCCGCAGAAAACATGGACGCAGATGCTATTGTTTGTATGCGTTTCACTACGGCTACTGTGATGCAAGGAATGGCTGAATTTTTATCTTATGGTACTGCGGTGAAAATAAAGCGTCGATTCTAACGGAGCATTGGAAGATGTTTAATAACTGAGCATATAATGGTTCAGTATTGTAATTAGTTTATTCAGCGCCTATATTCATAAAGAGATTATTTATATGAATCATTTATTCCATACAGATGAAGAGGATGAAGAGCGTCAATGGCTGGAGGGGATGGAGAATCAGGATGAACCAGAGATAAAAGAAGCTGTGCGTATACAGGACCCTATATCTAAAATGATGAT
>DCMX01000227.1 GCA_002321855.1 Fidelibacterota bacterium UBA1611
AATCTCTACAGTAAATTTTTTAAATTGATTGAACATTTCATTCTATCTCTTTATTTAGTTTTTCTATAAGCAATACATTTTGATGGGGGGCGAAGTTGGAATATTTTGAATTATAGTACAAACAAAAAAGCCTCCGTGAAGAGGCTATTTGAGCCAGAGGCGTTTCATTTAATAATTATTATTTAAAATAAAGTCTCGGTGCTGGGGTTGGCTTTGGATAAATCTGACTGGCATCCTTACCGCTATAGAGCACTCCATTTTTTATTACGTATTCAATAGATCTCGTGTTGCGAATGTTATCTAATGGATCTTTAGTCATAATAACCATATCTGCAAGCTTTCCTAGCTCAATCGATCCAAGTAAATGATCCAAACCATGATGCCTAAAGCCATTAATCGTTGCGATCTCGATAGCCTCATAGTTTGTAAATCCACCATGGGTGAATAATTCCATTTCCCAGTGAGCGCCAAGACCCATCATTTGCCCATGGGCACCCATGTGTAATTTTATTCCACGATCATAAAGCTTTCTTAGCGTCTTACCCATCTGAGCAGTATAGTGATCATCTTCCCAATAAAAAGTGGGTCGCCTTAATCGAATCAATTCATCTTTTCGAAAGAATTGTAGAAGTTTTTGATTCTCCCATAACCTTTCAGTTTGATGAAAGTATGTTTCTCCTGATGGTCCATTGTAAACCACAACCAACGTTGGTGTGATTCCAAGTTTTGAGTGCGTCAACAGCTGAATTACATCCTCATAGATAGGCTCAAGACCCATTGTATGTTCAATCCCGGTAAACCCATCTATAATTTGAGTCATATTCATTTGGGGATTACTGAATGATTCACTAATAATATTGATACCAAGCTGGCGACTTGCTTCAGCTAAATGTTGTCTAGCTGCGCGAGTATGATTTGAATAATCCTTAACCGCTGTAGCGCCATGATCTTTATTGAATTTTACATGATCCAATGCATCTTCCAAACTATTGATTGGGCGATGCATCTTTGTTCTGTATTTGGTAACAAATATCGGATCACCGACTGAATAGATCCTAGGCCCAACAAGGTCTCCCCTTTGTAGCATATCAGAGACCCAAAAATCTTTCTGAGTGGTACCGTACACATCATACATTGTTGTTACCCCATAGGCTAAATTAGCTTGGAGACCATAAAGGCTTTGCTCAATGACATTAAGTGGGGAGATAGGACTACCATAATGTCCATGTGCATCAAACATACCTGGCATCACAATGCGACCAGTTAGATCAAACACTTTTGCATCTTTTGGAATTTTCACGTTTCTACCTACATCCACAATTTCATCTGATCGGATAAGAATGGTCGCATTATCTAAAATCAATTTATTATTATTCATGGTCATAACACGAAGGCCCGTAAGAGCAATAACGCTTTCAGGTTTAGATATTTTATAAGTAAAGGACAGGTCTGTTTTAGACACTTTTTTATTTTGGTCTAAGATATCAGAAAGAGATTTTTCATAGTGATATCGCCCCCGAGTCCAGGATAAAGTTTTACCGTCTTCAAACCAAGACATGAAATCACCATCATTTTTTTCATCAACCCTTTCGGTATATCCCTTTTTGTCAGCTGCACTAACAGTTAAGGTATTACCTACATACTCAAATGGAGTTACAAAACTTCTATGATATTCCCTAAAAGCGATCCAATTCATATCTGGTGATATCACTGCACGTGTTGCATTTGAAAACTTGTAGACCGCCTTTTCATCAAGTCCATCCAAAGTGATGGATTTAATGGTCAGCGTATCAGCTATATAATCGGAATAATAGATTCGATCATCTGACCCAAAAAATACAGTTGGAGGCCGTTTGGCATAGCGGTTACCACTCCACGTAATATCAGCCAATTCTGTTTCTTTCCCTTTCCAATTCAATACCAATTCATAATCGGTCTGGCTTTCAAGGTGCTTTCCATCGATTAATGAACCAGCACCTCTTAAGTAAGCGACATGTCCCTTTTTAGATATAGCAATTGATCCATACTGACTCGGTACATCAGTTAATTTTTTCCTTTTGTTATTATTGACAGCCATTTTATAAATCGCACCTAGATCTTTATCATTCCACGAAGCGAAATAGATCATTCTTGTTTTGGGGTCATAAACTGGATTGGTTTCATGATCTTTAGACTGAGTCAGATTTTTTACATTAGATCCTTTTTTTAAGTACAAGTCCCCCATTGTTTCATACAGGATTCCTCCTTGAATTTTGGTAGACCATCGATGGGACCGTGTTGTGCCTTTTGATCGGGGCACATCTACTTTAAAACGGATTGTTTCTTTTATCTCTCGATTTACTGGTGCTAAAAATTCAATTTTACGCGCTTTTCCAGTTCGAACTTTAACCGCATGAATACCTCCCAGATATGAAACAAATATTTCTTGGCCATTAGGGTGCCAGCTCATATTAGGATAAGAACCATAGAAGCTTCCACTATCCTGACGATCAAAATCAAGTTTTCTATTGACCACTTTCTCTTCACGTGTTTCCAGATCATGAACGACTAGAACCGTCTGTCTATCATCCCGATGTATATAGGCAAGCTGCTTACCATCGGGTGATAAAGTTGGATTGGTTGCTCCTCCAGGCCGATCAATATAGACTTCAACTTTTGCATTTTTCATATTAAAGGTCTTGATTCGATCGCCGCTACTATATAGAGAACCATCGCCATGCTCAAAATATACAAGCCCATTGGTAGGGTGCATTTCAAAGTGCGTCACTGGTGTTCGAGATCCCGCTGGTATAATCACTTGCCTGTCCCCAAACATATTGAACATATAGACTGGGTGTCGGACTTTCATATTCAAGGCTGTTCCAAATACATGCCTTCCATCATTAGACCATGTTCCTTGATGTACCGGTAATTCCATTTTTGTAATATTTGTCATTTCGGCAGTATATAGGTCATAAACCCATAAGTCATCACTTCCACTTCGATCTGAAGTGAACATTATTTTTTTACCATCAGGGCTATACCGTGGGAACATATTCCATGATGTCCCTTTGGTAATTGCCTCTGCTTTACCTCCATTAACGGACATGGTATAAATATGCCCTAATAGATCAAATGCCAAGCGCTTTCCATCCGGTGAAACATCTATACTCATTAAAGTTCCTTCAGTCGCATTAAATGATAATTTTTCAGCGTAACCAATACTGAAAATCAATAGCAGTGCTAAACTAATACAATAATGCTTTTTCATGACTAATCCTTTATTTGACCCAGAAGCGTATCATACTTAAAATTACACAAAATCACCCAACAATGTGGGTGTCTCTTTTATAAACAAAAAAGCCCCCGTGAGGAGGCTATTTGTGCCAGAGGCGTTTTATTTAATAATTATTT
>DCMX01000139.1:0-3470 GCA_002321855.1 Fidelibacterota bacterium UBA1611
AGTGCCGCTATTACGAAACAAACGAATATATCAATAGGCAACGTTATTGGTTCTAACATATTTAATCTTGGATTTATTTTAGGAGGCACGGCCCTGATACGCCCGATCATCACGACACCAAAATTATTTTTTCGAGATGGTTTTTTTCTTCTTATTTCAACAGTTCTTATTTTTTTTCTTTTTTTCGGTATCGATGGGTGGTCAGTAGATGATGCTTTCTCTAATATAGAGGGCCTTTTCCTTTTTTCTTTATTGATTGGCTATATCATTTTTCTTTTTGTGAAAAAAGAGGCGCCGGAAGAAATACATCCCCATAGTGCAACCTCTCGATCCTATTTAGTGTTTTTCATTGGGATATTCCTAATAGTATATGGAGGACATCTCATGGTGACGCACGCTTCAAGTATTGCACGTGCATTTGGTATCTCAGACTGGGTCATTGCTGTGACGATTGTCGCTGCTGGCACATCTGCCCCAGAATTTGCGACATCCTTGACCGCAGCTATGAAAGGTCGACACAATATTGCTGTTGGTAATCTAATCGGGAGTGACTTGTTTAATCTACTAGGCGTACTGGGGTTGGCAGGAATGATAAATCCTGCAACCATTGAAAAGGATATTTACATGAGCATATTTAATTTGGTGCTCATGGTTGGTCTGGTTTTATTTTTCATTAGAACAAACTGGAGAATCGGCAGAATTGAAGGGGGAATTCTTGTGACAATCAATCTAATTCGCTGGTATTTCGATTTTGCCAGTTAACGCAAGACTATTTTTTATATAATTTGTTTTCGTTTATATAATTCCAAACAGGAAGCGTAACCATGTACCGTATAGTCTTATTATTAATCCATCGTGTCCTAATTGTTGTTGAAGCAACCTCATATCTAGGAATATTAGCAAAACGAATCCGGCGTAAAACCCAATGTCGAATATCGCTGGGCCGAAAGCCAGGCCTGAGCGCAACAATTACCTGACACTCATCTAAGATAGCCTTGTATTCCCGCCAGTTATGAAAATCTACGAGGCTGTCACTGCCAACCAAATAATAACAGTTATTACTGGTTAGTTTCATTTCTTGCTTTAATGCCCGTATCGTATCAATAGTATAAGATATACCTTCTCTTTTAACCTCTATATCTGAATATCCAAATTTGGGATTACCATTAATGGCAATTTTCAACATATTCGTTCGATGCTCTACAGATGATATATTGATTTTGTGGGGAGGATTGTACGCCGGTATAAATAGGATTTTATCAAATTCCTCAACCTCGCATACCATTTGAGGAACTAATAAATGCCCAATGTGCGGAGGGTCAAAAGTTCCACCAAAAAAACAGATCTTCATTTTTCAGATTTCGCTTTTTCCTTTTCTGCGTTTTCAATAAGAATTTCAGCTTCAGCTATCAATTCTTCAGTTTTGATCTGTCCCTCAAGGCCTGTCCAGTAATCCCGTGCCTTTTCGATATTTATTTCCAAACAATATGAACGTATGATGCCCAAATGTGCTATTTCAACAATATCTGTGTCATAAAACTGATCCAATACTCGCTGAAAAGACAATCGTGCAGGTTCATATTCATCCATTTTTAAATATAATAAACCAGTTTCATATAACTTTTTCGCCAACTTATCTCGTAATAAGACCATTGCCTCAAGGGCAGTATCATAATTTTCAGAGTTGGGGAAATCATCCACAAATTCCTGATATTTTTCCAGTGCTTTTTCCGTATAGATCTGATCGTGAAAATATTTTGGGCTGTCTAAACGATAAGCCTCACAAATTCTGAATCTCGCCTTTTCAACAAACGGACTGAATCCCATTTTTCGGGTGAGCTTTTCATATTCTGCTATGGCCAGGATATATTCTTTATTTAAAAAGTAAGATTCCCCTAAAAAGAACTGGGCATCATCTCCTAATTCCGTCCCAGTCGCGCGTATTAATACAAGATTGAACTCGTCCTGTGCTTGCAGGTATTTTTCTTCATCAAGATAGTCCAACCCCAATTCTAGCCGTTCGGATAAAGAAAGTTCCTCGTTAGGTGTGGTACCTGCACAACCGATCATAAGGATCATATAAATTAGAAATTCTGGTCTTTTTGTCATGCTAAAAATATAAAGACAAAGAAATCCCTCCGATTCCAGATGTATTATATGGGTTAAATATCAGACTGACCTCTGTTTCAGTTTCATCTTTTTCTCTCAGTGTTTTGCGCTGAGGTGACCATACTGCATCCAAACCACTGATCACATGATTGAACATCAATGCAGTGACACTATATTTAGCAAAAGAGAGCCATTGATTCGCTGTATACCTTTGATCAAGAAAATCCTGTTTTTTGGGTGTTTTTATCACAATTTCTATACTGTCTCCAACATCCTTTTCTTCCCAATACCAGTCTGAGGCTGCATCAGACCAACCGCCAACAAACTGATCATATTTCCCGATATTCTCATAAAAATGGCGATCCCTGACCAATGAAATATCATCCGAACCTATATAATTGGAAAGCATATCCAGACTATCAGATGAAATAAGCTCAGTATTGAATATATTGACCAGATCCCCGGAAAGATGGATAGTAAGATGGTGTGTGCCGGAAAAGTCTCTCATCGCTTTAAAATCTTCTTCAGCATAGTGTCTATCATTGACCCACTGAGCATCTGTATTCGGGCCATTCTTGGTAAATGACCACCAATTATATAAGTTCCAATTCTCATCAGCAAATTCCTGGTATTCCCGTCTAAGCTCATCAGCTTTTTTATTTGCATAATATATACTTAACACACTCCCCAGCTCTATTCCAGCAAATAAACCCGGCTTCCATAATGGTTCTTTATTGTATAGCTGGCCACGACCAGGCAATACCAGGGACATGATCAGAGCTTTACCAGGATAAACTATTGCCGTATCGTTTTTAATGACAACAGATGTCGTATCCAAAACAGACGTCGTATCCTGACCTTGTAAAGGGAGAATGGTAGCCAGAGCCAAAGATAGTTTAAAAATCGAATAGAATCCGGACGTATGCCCTTGGTTCATCACCATAACTGATTAAATCTCCTTTAATTTCTCGATCGAACTTTGTAAGACCTTGATGAATTTCAAACTCAATAGCAGTGGGAAAGTTATAAAAGGAATACCCATTTAAGCGCCATTGAATTCCAACTGATTTTTTCCAAACAGGGTTGGATAAATTTGTCCAAGCATCACCAAATTGGAAAATACCGCCAATCACACTATTTTGAAAAATCATCCACCCAATTTTTTTATGTTTTTCCCTCATAATTGGAATCCGAAAGGATATTTCACCCAGTGTCGTCCTGGTCCCTTCTATGCTATAGAAGGGATAGCCTTTGATCCCAGGTAAACCGCCATTGAAAAAATGAAAGAACGAATCTACATCTACATTGGATATCCATCCGGCATTGGCTTTGAATGATAATGTCCAACGCTCCATCCAAGG
>DCMX01000139.1:3894-4461 GCA_002321855.1 Fidelibacterota bacterium UBA1611
AGACCTCGGATGAATTTGTTTTTTTCCCAGTCCGTGTTGATCCAAATTCCAAATCCATTAGAAGGATTTATTCCACCATCCAACCGTTTCTTCATCAAATTCAGTTTCCAGTTCATATTCAGGGAAGTACCCTGAAAATAATCATAGGCCGCGCCAGCTGTTATCCCTTCTGTTGGCAAAGACTCTTTTAAAAAAGCACGGTAACGCTGCCAAGTGCCAAATAATTCCAATACACTACCGAAAATGGGAAATCGAAAGCCTGGTCGGAACATAATCAGCCTGAATCTGATATCATCCTTTATATCATAAATATCCTGATATTGCGATCTATCTGTGGTATTTCTTGTCTGGTAAAATGCCTCAAAAAAAAGAGTTGGGAAAAAACGTTTGAATTCAAAGAGAAAGAATAGATCCAAATCATACAGGTTGTTTGCTGATGCTCCTCCAAACAATGATAGGCGATCCAATATCTCGTTCGAATAAAAATAAAATCCAGGTTTTATAGTACCATAATCCAGCATCATCTTAGGCAAAATAAACATTTGCGGGAACTGATCTTCATATCTA
>DCMX01000199.1:0-3458 GCA_002321855.1 Fidelibacterota bacterium UBA1611
TGATCTTGTAAGTTCAGCAATATCAGGCCCCGCTTCGGGCTCATAACCCGAAGGTCGTAGGTTCGAATCCTACCCCCGCTACTATCGAGAACCCTTATTTGTCGAACACAAGTGAGGGTTTTTTCTTTTACGTTTGGTTTCGTTTAATCACCTTTAGTTTACTACACTATTATTACACTAATTCCCATTTGACTTACCATACATTGGAATACGATTAACGTATTGCTGAGCCTGAAATACCGGGCCTGCGACCGTTCAAATGATAACAGACAATATTATTTCAATGGCTGAACTGGCAAAGATCAATGATATCAAGGCTGTCATTTGTTCAATATTACCTGCTAATGGGTATCCTTGGAAGCCCGGCATGGATCCTGCTCAGAAGATTAATGCAATAAATAGGACCATGAAGGATTATGCAAAGAAGAGTGTAATGGTCTATTTAGATTATTTTTCATCAATGGTAGATGATAAAATTGGCTCAGAGAAGATTATACATATGATGGTGTGCACCCAAATAAAACTGGGTACAGAGTGATGTCTGATCTTGCCAATAGAGCAATATCTACAATATTTGGTCTTAATGGAATAAATGATTGATCAAGTACTTACAAGATCTGTAGTACTAACTTTTTATATTATTGTTCTATGATTATTCACTATGTTTCCACGTGTTCTTAACTAATAAGGGGTCTGTTATGTTGAAGATAATTCCAGTACTCTTGTCATTGTTGATCTTTCCATTTAATTATACCTATGCCGGTTGTGGATCATGTAAAATAGATAAAACCGTAAAAAAAGCTTCAACAGTACATGGGGTTCTAAACCAGGTACCTGGTTCCGGTAAAATAGTTGGTTCTGTTCATGCTTCCTGTGGTATGTGCAACTTTGGTGTCAAAACTAAGGAAGGTTGTGATCTATCTATCAAGATAGGGGAAAACGTTTATGGAGTGCGAGGAACAAGTATGGATGACCATGGCGATTCACATGCTGAAGATGGATTCTGTAATGCGATAAGAACTGCATCGGTCAGCGGCTATATAACAGGAGATTATTTTATAGCTGAGTCTTTTGAACTATTGAAGGATTAAAATTATCCATAGGTAACATCAAGCCCCGTTAGATAGCGGGGTTTTTTGTTTAAGGGCGCGGTAGAAGATTTATTTAATGTTTAAAAGAATCATTTTATTTTTATTTTTTCTTGATTTTAGTTGGGGGCAGTGCGACCCTAATAATGATGGACAATTAAATGAAATGGACATTATTGAGAACGTAAACTGTATCTTAGATAATTGTTTTGATGGTTCACAGTGTGACTTTAATGGTGATGGATACTTAGATATATTTGATATCTGTGCAACCGTGGACTGTATTCAAACTGGCTGTTGGCAAAGTGAAGATCTATCTTCCCTTCACAGCAGTATCAATCTTATAGATATACCAGAAGGAACTTTTATAATGGGTGAAACTGAGGCCGATTATCAAGGTCCTCCGGGCAGCTATGATGCCTACGTTCATACTGTTACGCTGACATCTTTTCAAATTAGTGAAACAGAGATCACAAATGAACAATATGCCCATTTTTTGAATGCAGCCTACTATAACGGTTTAGTGGAAGTTCAGCTTGAAACTGCACCAGGACCCAACATGGGTGATACCCTGGTCTTCGGTACAGATGAGGCCCCCGATGAATATAGAGGAATGGGTATCTACAATTTAAGTGGCACCAGAGTAATGAAGGATCATGATAATAGTGACGAAGATGATGACTCTTTCACCGGAGATATAGAGCCCGAGAATCCGTTAAATATCGCATATATAGGGTATGATGAACTGAATCAATCAAATAATTGGTTCTATGTTAAAGATCCTGCTGACCCTGATGATTTCGATTGGCTCGAACTAACTAATTATTATAATTATACCACAGTTTCTCATCAAGAGGACACATCTACTCTATTGAACGATTATAGTGATTGGGAAGAGCTGGCTGATTACCCAAATAATCTTCCCACCGTATTGGAGGTCAGCCATTGGCCCGCAACCTTTATCAAATGGTATGGTGCAAAAGCATTTACTACGTTCTATGATATTGATCTCCCAACAGAAGCGCAGTGGGAATATTCTGCTCAAGGAGGTTCAGAGTTTCAATATGCTACACCTGATGGTAGTGTTCATGGTGATGGTACAAGTGCCAACTGGAATCATTTAGGTGAGAATCCATCACGTGGTCATGTGCTGGATGTTAAATTAAATGAACCAAATCCTTTTGGATTATATAATATGGCTGGTAATGTCTGGGAATGGATCGAAGACTGGTATTCACCAGACTATTATATCAATACAGATGGAGCGACTGACCCTGTTAATACAACAGATACAGGGTATAAGGTTAGAAGAGGAGGTTCTTGGAATTACCACCAGGCAACGCTTAAGTCATCAGCAAGGGCGAAAGATGAACAGTTTAAAGGGAATGATCATTTTGGATTTAGAATAACCCAAAACTACTTGCAATAGTCGTCAACAGCTACCAAGACCGCATACAATAGAAACACTTGAGCTGGCTCATAACCCGATGGTCCAATTTTCGCCTGCTTAATGGGAACTTTTGTTTATAATGAAAAGTAGAGAATTATAATTGTGAAAGATTCACGAATCACCAAATTAGCATCCGATATCTAAAATATAGAGTATACATTCCAATAATTAATTTGTATGGCTGGGCTCACCAAAAAACAAATTCTGGACAAGAAAGACGATCCTGAAAGGCTGGAAGACCTATACAGATCCGCTCCTGAAAATTTTAGGGAAACTTTGTTGTCGCTGGCTAAAGACAAACCCCGTTCAAAGCTATTTGAATTCTGGCGGGTACGGCTGGAATATGCCGACAAGGCTACACCCCTGCCTGCGGTGCCAATTGCAGTTGTATTGATGATAGCTACTTTCTTTGGAATTCTGGTCAGGATTCCCGAGACATTTCTTTCTGATGTTTGGTACTACCCAAGATTTGCACCTTTTATTACTATAATCTCAGTTGCAACTTATTTTTTATATAAAAAACCTGATCGTCTATTGATTAATGGGGTAGTGATATTCAGTATACTAACATCACTGTATTTAACTGTATTACCGGAATGGCAATCATCTGATTCGATAGTAATGGCGCTTATCCATCTTCCTCTAACCACGCTGGCAGTTCTAGGCCTCTGTTTTGTCCAGCAGGAATGGCGGAAAACGGAACAACGAATTGCCTTTATCAGGTTTTGTGGTGAACTGTTTGTTTTGGGCTCTCTGATCCTGATCGGTGGCGGAGTACTTACCGCTTTTGCTCTTGGACTTTTCGAATTAATGGGTGTAGACGTAGGGGAGTGGTACCTTGAAAATGTTGGCGTTATTGGAATGGTATCCACACCGTTGGTGGCCGCCTATCTTTACGATTCAATATTAAAACGAAAACT
>DCMX01000199.1:3763-4408 GCA_002321855.1 Fidelibacterota bacterium UBA1611
CGATTCAATATTAAAACGAAAACTGTACATTATGGTGCTACTATCAAAAATCTTTTCTCCCCTATTTTGTATTTTCGTTTTTTCATATATAGCGGTGATGATGATAGAGGGGCATAGCCCATTCATTAACCGGGAATTTCTTGTCGTGTTCAATGGATTGTTGATCCTGATACTAGGAATAGTTATTTTTTCTGTTGCTACCCGTGGCCGTAACTCTAAAATATATATAATAGACTACGTGAACATTCTTCTGGTCAGTGCCACAATTTTAATTAACGTACTGGCACTTTCAGCCATTACATTCCGTTTATTTGAATATGGAATTACACCCAATCGATTTTGTGTATTGGGAGTTAACTGGATTGTTTTCATTCACCTTATCATTATTGTGATTGCCTATGTCAGGGTTATAACTCATCAGTCTGATTTTGATTTTTTGCGAAAAAAGGTCGTTGGATATTTTCCGGTGTACTGCTTCTGGTTTATTTTTGTCACGTACATCCTTCCTTTAATCTTTGGATTTATTTAAAAAAACACAATTATAATTATTAACCGCACCAATCCCCGCCCAATAGCGGGGTTCTTTGTTTGTGGAAATAGGTCGGGCTTATAGCCCGATGGTTGGATCTTATTATTTAATTTCTT
>DCMX01000117.1:0-2719 GCA_002321855.1 Fidelibacterota bacterium UBA1611
TTGCGCGGGATAATCGGCCTGATCATTGATGATTTTGGTTATCGTAATGATGATGTTTCAAAGGGATTCTTGGATATTCCAGCGAAGCTTACATTTGCTGTGATACCGGGTCATGAGCACAGCCGATCATTTTCAAAAAATGCAGTATCAGCTGGTTATGAGGTTATTGTTCATATGCCCATGGAGAATATTGGTAAAACATTCGGCGAAGAAGAATTCGTACTTATGAATTATTTCCAAGATAATGAATTGGTTAGAAGGGTCAAAGAAGCTTTGGGCCACATTCCTGAAGCAAATGGTTTGAATAATCACCAGGGGTCTAGAGCCACAGAAACACCTCGTTTAATGAGATTACTTGCTGGTGTTCTAAAGGATGAGAATAAATTTTTTATCGATAGTCGGACCACGACCAATACTTTAGCTGAAGAAACAATGCGCCAGTTCGATGTACCAACAAATCGACGCAATATATTTTTGGATAATGAATTGGATGAGGAAAAAATATATGCTCAACTGATACAACTGACTGATGTGGCGGAAAGAAAAGGTATAGCGATAGGTATAGGACATGTTAAACCCCAAACATTAGCTGTATTAAAAAAACATATACCTGAACTGCAACAAAAGGGGTTTAAATTCGAATTTGTATCAAAACTTGTAAATTAAATATAATGGCGATCTTATGTAAAGTGTCCCGTGGCGATTTTACCGAAAGCATACATGTGGTCTTTGCAGTTGTTGTGGATGGATCCGAGAGTATTGTTTATTCAACGGGTGATCCCCATTATCTAACCTGTGTACGTTCATCCTTAAAACCCTTCCAGGCTGCCGCTGCCATCCGGGAAGGTTCCGTGGATACAGCAGGATTCACTGATGATGAGATCGCGTTAATGTGTGCATCGCATATGGGGGAGGATATTCATGTGCAAACCGCGAAACGTATGATCGATAAAATAGGGTTTGATCTCAATAATTATGAGTGTGGTGTTCATCCATCAGCGGATAGAATTTCACGCTATCAACAGATCAAGAATGGATCAGAGCCGAATGCACTCAATAATAATTGCAGCGGGAAACATGCTGGCATGTTAGCTCTGGCAAAACATCTTGTTGGTGATCCAGTAGGATATACGAACTTAGAACACCCGGTTCAGCAAACAATTATTCGGGTACTAAAAGAGTATACTGGCTTGAATGATATCCAAACAGGTATTGATGGTTGTTCGGCGCCTACCCCTTTCCTTACTTTAGAGGTAATTGCACGACTATTTCAGTTATTATCATCGGGAAAATTCCCAGAATTGGATCGTGTCTTTGATGCTATGGTCGCACATCCGTACAATATTTCCGGTAAGGATCAGTTCGATACTTTATTCATCGAAGCATTACAAGGAAGAGGCATTACAAAAGGTGGCGGAGAAGCTGTCCGAGGTATCAGCCTTAAAAAAAAGAACGGAAACAGTATTGGGATCGCGCTCAAGGTTCTCGATGGACATCATCGTGCCATGCCCTTGGCAACTATGACCCTTTTAAAACATCTGGATCTCTTGTCCGATAAAGAATTAACAAGCTTGAGCAGGTTCCAAAGAAAGATCCTAAGGAACCATCGCAATATTGAGATTGGTAATATTGAAGCAATTGTTGAGATGTAATGCGTGTTCTGACGAATGGGCTTTTATTTTTTTCGTTTACTTTTGCATCGGAATCTCGGATAATGACCTATAATCTTTTGAATTTTACTGGTGATGATAATGCTCGTGAGGGCGACCTTCAAATGATCATCGATGCTATTGCTCCAGATATAATTGTAGCACAGGAGATCGATGGTAACGATGGTTATGAGCATGTTCTATCAGATGTTCTCGATCCTATTGATAGTGGGCTCTATGAGGGTGCCCCATTCACGGATCAGAATAATACTAATATAGATATTGCTCTTTTTTATAAACCTGAAAAATTCTCGTTTATTAGTACGTCCACGGTCAATACTACCAATAATTGGGGCAATCGGGATGTGATAGAATTTATCATGTTACACAATACATCCCAGATTGAGATTAGATTTTATGGACTTCATTTCAAGGCAGGCACTGGTGATGATAATGAAACTGAGCGTGCAGAAGAAGCCGGTGCTCTTCGCGATCATTTGAATGGATTAGATCCTGAAGATTATTTTATTGCTTTGGGGGATTTTAATCTATACCACTCAGGTGAAGAAGCTTGGCAACGACTAACAGAATCCCAGGATGATAATGATGGTCGCTTGTCAGACCCAATTAACCAGGCTGGAAACTGGCACAATAATAGTGCTTATGATGAGATCCATACCCAGTCCAGCAGAGGATATTATAACGGCCAAAACTATGGGGGATTGGATGACCGTTTCGATTTTATCCTTTCTTCCGCAAACATCCTGGCTGGAAATGAAGGAACCTGCTATTATATCCAGGATACTTATACATCCTATGGCAATGATGGTAACCATTTCAATGAAGCGGTGAATGATGGGAGCAATACAGCGGTATCTGGTACTATTGCCAATGCATTGGTAGAAGCATCAGACCATCTGCCTGTCTACATGGACCTATGGTTCGATGATCTGGAATATTCCGATGAAGGAATTGTCATTACCGAGATCATGCCCAATCCTTCGGCTGTATCTGATTCCTATGGTGAATGGATCGAAATTCATAATACAACAGATTCAACCATTGATATA
>DCMX01000117.1:3101-3492 GCA_002321855.1 Fidelibacterota bacterium UBA1611
CTATGTCGATCTTGGTGCAGCCTGGTGAATATTTTATATTAGCAAATAATAGTGATCCCTTATTGAATGGGGGTCTCTCGATCGATTATGTATACTCCGGGTACGATCTTTCTAACAGTGATGATGAGATCATTCTGGCAGATGACCAAGGAAGAATTGTGAACGAAGTTCATTATATAAACTCTTGGCCATTCTCAAATGGGATCTCAATGGAGATGCACTCTCCAGATGCTGATAATTCACAGGAACAAAACTGGTATGCATCTTCGATTCCCTATGGTGATGGGGATCTTGGTACCCCTGGCGTTGGATGGGATGGTACCGTGGATATATCAACAGAAATAGAACTACCTTCAACGATACATCTATTACCCTGTTATCCAAACCCTTT
>DCMX01000108.1:0-2032 GCA_002321855.1 Fidelibacterota bacterium UBA1611
GATAAATCTGTATAACCTGAGTGATTATGATGGGCACACGCACCCACCGATCATTGGTTTTGTCTTCGATGGTATCGCGCTTTTTGGTAAGTACGAGTCTGCATACGATTCTATGGATGGTTACGATGATGTGCTTGATGATTATAATGGTCACACGCATGGTGACTATGGCTATCACCACCACGCATATTCGACCGAAGTAACCCAGGAAGCCCAGAACGGTGCAACGGTGACCTATGTTCAGCATTTTTTACATCGTGGTGCTTTTAAGGGACTGGCCAATGATGTACCTGGGTTGTTCCATGTATCGCCGAGCCAGTGCATGGAAGATGAATGTAATAGATATGTAGGAGCGACCGGAACAGTGGTTGTGGGAACGGATGATGCTGCAACCAGCCAGTTACCTGAATTCATTAGTATATATCAGAACTATCCTAATCCATTCAATCCGGTCACAGCCTTCCACTATGATTTACCAGAAGATGCCCTGGTCAATATCACTATCTACGATATGATGGGCAGGATTGTAAACAATCTGGTCAGCAGTCAGCAAAATGCTGGCTATAAATCAATTCAGTGGAACGCTACCAATAATGCAGGTCAGCCAGTGAGTGCAGGGGTGTACTTATATACGATACAAGCGGGCGAGTTCAAGCAGACGAAGAAGATGGTATTGTTGAAATAGATTCGTTAATTATTAAGACATAAAGCCCCACATTCGTGGGGTTTTTTGTTTGTGGGATGATGGGTAGATTAAAGGAAATGATAAAATATGTTATACAAATTTTCTTTACCGGTTTTTTCTTTTTTTCCGGATGTAGTTCCTCGCTACCCGATATTCAGATTAAAGATCAAGTATCTCCTAAAGAGAAGTTGACTACAATAGATCTATGGTTGAATGACTTGTCAAACCAAAAACAGTTTAATGGTGCCATACTCGTTGCTATTGATGGGAAAGTGGACCTGATTAACACCTATGGTTTTTCTGATTTGGCTCGTAAAAATTCACTGACTATTCAATCTTCCTTTCGACTTGCATCAGTTTCCAAACAGTTTACTGCCATGGCAATCATGATACTAAAGGAGCAGGGCAAGATTCAATTTGATGATCCTGTGCAAAAGTATTTAAATAATTTCCCGTATAGCGATGTAACTATTCGTCATTTATTAACTCATACATCAGGTTTACCAGATTACGAGTCTCTGGTTTTGAAATTCAAGAAAAAATATTCTACCATGTATTTTTTTATAACAGATCAATCAAGGGAAAATATTACTTATAAGGGTGAACCGAACCAGTACAAGGATTCCCATGATATTCTTTCTATGAAAGATGTATTAGATCTTGTAATACAATACCAGGACAAAAGGAAATTCATGGCTGGTGAAAAATTCAAATACAGTAATACAGGTTATGTTTTGCTTGCCCATCTTGTTGAACAGGTTTCAGGACAAACATTTGAATCTTTTATGGACCAGGAAATATTTGAACCACTAAATATGAGCAACAGCAGTGTCTGGAATTTGAATACGGCTCCTGGAAAATTAATGGATCGTGTTGAGGGAACTAATAAGAGTCAATTGAATGATTATACCTGGCTGGATGGGATTGCAGGTGATGGAGCAGTTTTCTTAAGTATCGAAGATTTTATTAACTGGGATCGTTCCTTAGCCAATCATACTCTTGTATCGGACTCCACTTTTCATGAAGCGATCACTCCATTTATCACAACAAGAGGTGATACATCCTATTATGGTTTTGGATGGGGTTTGAGTAAAAAGGGAGCGAATATGGATCATAGTGGTGGATGGGTTGGTGCACTAACATATATTTATCGAAATCCTGATACTGGTGTACTCTTTGTTCTATTAGATAGTTCTACCAATAGAAATATGCGAGAGATAATGGAAACGATTGGAAATCTATTCGCAGGTGATATATGGGAAGATGCTAAAAAATCTAAATGAATAACTGCATCACATTATAGCCCCATATTCGTGGGGTTTTTTGTTTGCGGGATGATGGGTAGAT
>DCMX01000108.1:2400-2974 GCA_002321855.1 Fidelibacterota bacterium UBA1611
CAATTTAGAAAAAATTACAAGATTAATCCCGGCATTGATGGGAAAATCGGTTACGATAAATCGAATAAACAAAGGGATTACCAATAATAATTTTAAGGTCATTGTAGATGGCGAAGCATTTTTCATCTCTCTACCAGGCACCGATTCAAAATTATTGAATATTGATTTCACAAATAAATATTATAATAATAAAATTTGTGGCGACATCGGTATATCACCAAAAGTAGTTCATTGTATCAAAGCTGAAGAATTACTGGTCACAGAGTTCATAACCTCCAAAAATCCTGTATCAAAATCATTTCAGGGCTCTGAAATGATATCTGTACTGGTAAAAATGATAAAAACATTACATGGTGCAAAACCGTTTTACAGGAATTTTAATATGTTTACCTATATTTATCATTATATGAATATTTTAAAAAAAGAGGGATTACCAAAACTGCTGTTTCCGATTTCAAATAGGATTGACAATCTTGGTCAAAAACTTGCACTTTACAGAAGACATCTGGTTCCGTGCCACAATGATTTTGTAGTTGGAAATATCATCGAAAATCAGAATCAAATGTTTTTAGTG
>DCMX01000058.1:0-872 GCA_002321855.1 Fidelibacterota bacterium UBA1611
TATTGGCGAACGTATCGTTAAAAAAGTCCCTGTTGTAAATACGATTTATTCAACTCTGAAGCAAATAACAGAAACATTTACAAAAGGAACTTCAGATACATTCAAGGCTGCTGTTTATATCCAATATCCACGAAAAGGACTATGGACCATGGCCTTAATTAGTGGTGAATCAAAAAGCAAAGATGGGATTCCTTATTACCATTTATTTATTCCTACGACACCAAATCCTACCTCGGGCTTTTTTATCATGATTCCCCAAGCGGATGCTGTCCCTACGGGAATGTCAGTAGAAGAAGGACTCAAAACAATCATTTCCGGTGGGTTGCTTGCTCCGGAGGAGAATCCACTTCCTTAGGAATTGTTACGAAATAACGTATGCAGATCAAATACATTGATGGTCCACGGCTCCTCAGGGCAATCCAAGCCGGGATTAATCACGTTATCACCCGGAAGGATTACCTGAATAAAATTAATGTGTTTCCTGTCCCTGACGGTGATACTGGAACTAATATGGCCTTTACACTGGCTACTATTTCTGAAGAAACAAAATCAAATAATAATAAACAAGTTTCGAAGGTAGCTGATGCAGTTGCAGATGCATCTCTAAATGGCGCAAGAGGGAATTCCGGGTCTATCCTCGCTCAATTCTTTGTAGGGTTTGCTGATGGAATTGGATCCTTTCGAAGACTTACGCCAGAGCAATTTTCTGAAGCCACTAATACAGCAAAAAATTATTCTTACGATGCATTATCTGAACCAATAGAGGGCACCATTCTTTCCGTCATTTCAGATTGGGCAGATTCGATTAAAAACATTTATAAGAAGCATGATGATTTTGTCATGATCCTGGATTTTGCTTTTGAACAAGCGAA
>DCMX01000058.1:1293-1433 GCA_002321855.1 Fidelibacterota bacterium UBA1611
GATTTCCTGGAGGGAATCAATCATTTTATCAAGCAAGGCGAAAAAGATGATGTAGACACCTCCACAATTGCCGAACCGGTGGATAATTTTGAAGTGGAAATGACCGATGAATTTCGCTATTGCACTGAATGTCTTGTGGC
>DCMX01000058.1:1814-2981 GCA_002321855.1 Fidelibacterota bacterium UBA1611
AGCAGTATCGTTCTTGCCGGTTCCAAAAAGAAAGCAAAGATCCACATTCATACGAATGACCCACAGGCGGTTTTCACCTTGGGGCACGAATATGGAACTCTTAGTGGCGAAAAAGCTGACGACATGCTGAAACAGCAAAAAGATGCTCATGGGAGCCATGAAGAAATCGCAATTGTGGTAGATTCCGGCTGTGACCTTCCTGAAGATCTCATTGATGAATTCAATATCCACATGGTGCCCGTTCGTCTGAATTTTGGAGATGAACACCATGTGGACAAGGTTACCATCACCTCAGAAGAATTCTGGCACCAACTCCAAACCAACTCTATCCATCCGCAAACTTCTCAGCCAACACAGGGTGATTTTCGGCGACAATATCAGTTTTTAACCGGACATTATAATAATGTCATATCCATCCATTTACCCGCATCTGTAAGTGGAACCTTACAATCAGCGACACTGGCTGCGAGAGATGCAGAAGATTTACCCATTGAGCTAATCGATTCTCAAAACGGTTCAATAGGTATCGGGTTGATTGCTCTTAGGGCAGCCGAAGCAGTTAAATCAGGAAAGGCTAAAGAAGATATCTTGAAAATTATTCATCAGGCCGTTGAGAATACCACCATTTATATCGGATTGGAGACACTGGATTATGTGGTGAAAGGAGGTCGATTGTCTGCCAATAAAAAGAAAATCGCCAATTTGCTTCAAATTAACCCAATTCTCTCTTTTGCCATGAATGGAATCAATTCAATAGGAAAAACTTTCGGATCCAAAAATAAGGCAGAAAAACTAGTAAAATTTGTTTCATCAAAATTACCGGACGGTCCTTATCGAGTGGGTTTAGCCCACGGAAATGCCTTGGAACTCGCTGAAAATGCCGAACATCATTTTGAATCTTTGGGAGCAGAAAAAGTAATCTCTACCGAGATCGGGCCAGCACTAGGCGTACATGCAGGTCCACAAGCACTGGTGATTGCCGTCCAATCATTAAAGGATGATCTTTATGAATAATCCGAACCTTATTTTAATCTTGATCCTGTTTGCCAGTTATATCATTGGCTCTTTTCCCACCAGTATTATTATGGGACGAATTACAAAAGGTATTGATATTCGTGAGCATGGAAGTGGAAATGCTGGTGGTACAAATGTGTACCGTGTATTGGG
>DCMX01000265.1:0-3811 GCA_002321855.1 Fidelibacterota bacterium UBA1611
CCATCCAGTCTCATTCAGGACCTAAAAGAGGCCGGGGTCTATCTCTCAAAAAGGGGAGATGCGCTCCGATTCTCACCTCACCTTTACAATGATCCCGATCATATTCAGAGGACACTCGATCATATAGATAGAATTTGTCTCAAGTGACCAATGTTATGTTCATTTCAACAGTGCCATCTTCTTGACCTGCATGAAATCACCTGCACGAATAGAATATAGATAGACTCCTGTGGAAACAGGCTCACCAAGCTCATTGGTGGCATCCCATTTTTTGATCTTATAACCAGCAGTTTGTCGATCATTAGAAACAATTTTGACGGACCGACCCATCATATCATAGATGGTAATATTAACAAAAGCATCTTCCGGAAGATCATAACGGATCGAGGTGGACGGATTGAATGGATTCGGATAGTTCTGATGCAATCCAAATTTTAATGGGATAGATGCATCCTGCTTGTCCAAGGATAATTGTTGGTAGGGAAAGATGTATTCCAGGCCTACATCCTGATTGCCCATGACCCTACACCATTCGTGTCCATCAGGATAATCTGTGAACAGGACATCATACCCCAATGATTCCAGCGTATCCCTAAAATCTAACACACCAAACAATAGATTATCATACCAGTATGATTCCAGATAAAAGTCAAGGTCCGGAGGTGAGGTTATTTGTGATAGATCGGTGACCAATGTATTGTAGCCTGAATTAATGGTAGGGGAATATCCGCCAACCCGACCAAACACATCGAACCGGTTCAAACTCAGGAACAACGATATATTTCCACCATCTGAGAATCCAAAGCTCGCATGATTCTCTGGCCCTTCCAAGATCCGGTATTTCGACATAGCCCAGGGAAAGATCTGGCCTGTGATAAGTTCTGCATACGCAGCCTGCTGGGTACCCGCATACTCTTCTGTTCTATTCACGGGTGGAATCAGAACTGCGATCAATGGACTGACCCGTTCATCATCAATTAGATTATCAAGGACATTCTCTATGTCTCTCTCCAGGAATCTATCGCCATCATGATAAAAGACCACAGGATAGTTAAAGCTGGATGATTCATACCCAGGGGGTAGGTACACCGTTACTGGTCGTGAATTACCTAAGCTACTACTATAAAAGACAGTGTCAAAAAGAGTGCCATGGAAAATAGTATCGTTATATACCAATTCTGGTGGCGAAACATATTCAGGGCCGTTCACCTGGTCGGACATGTTTCCGTTCCAATCCATACAGCTAACATCATTCAAAGGATCATCATACCAACTTCCATCGGCATAGTAAGCATAATTGAATCGTCCATGGTTTGGCATTATCATTGGTCTAAACCAGAGATCTGTACCAGGTATATTGCTAAGATTCCACAGGGTTCCGTTCCAATTGTTCCAGCTTCCAGGAACCGCAACATATCCATGTGTTCCCGAGTATAAATAATGGGCCATAGCATAATCTTCATTATCACCGACCCCGCCCGCATATTGAACATAGAGACCCTCCATTGGTTCTATATATGGGAATGAAGGCAGGGACCCCATGATATCATCAACTAGATCCTGTCTCTGTACTATGGGTGATAGGCAGATCTCATCCAGATCATCATTAAAATTATCAACATGCTCATAACCTGAGCTATCCTTCAGGGTCAAATAATCGAATGAGACCCTGACCGAATCTTCATCCAGACCGCCCGGAGGAAAATCTCCATAGCCGTTGATACCAACTTGAAATTGATAGCTCATGACCCTATCACGATCCAATTGCCAATTATTATACTGCTGTCCCCACCAGTAGGGTGAAAGATTGAACCCATCATCGATCCCGGAGTTTAGGATCGGATACAGAGTACTGACCATATGTGGTTTAATGGGAATTTTTATTTCCGTCCAGTCACTTACCGTATCAAGAATAATTGTCTCTTCGCAGGCCCATACCTCATCAAACCCATAAAAGACAGGACGATCAACAATGATGATCCTTAGGCTCATATACTGTGGAGCACTCGGTGGGTACTCAACTTTCATCATAAGGCTAAGCGTATCGCCAGCAGAGAGATCCATTCTGGTCGAATCATGTCTCATGAACCCTATCCCTGTCCAGTTTCCCAGGCCAGGATACTCGGTAGAACCAACCCTGAAGGTTACATCCATGGCACCATTCCCAGATACATGATCAACACTATCGTATGAAAAGGTCACGGACTCTTCTTCATCCAGGAGAACAAAAAACATCGAGTCAGCCATATCTGATGGTTGTTCTTCTTCGAACTCATTGATCACAGAAACGATCGCAGGGTCTACGGAACCTTCAAGCAATGTTGGACGATATGTTTCTATAGCCCAGTGGATACGGTCTTTTTGCCCTGAAGAAAAATGGGTCATACAATCATCGTCGACATAATCCATGAAGTTCCCAATATCATCATAACTACTACAAGAATAGTGAGATGACGGGCAATCAAAATTAGGATCGGCCTGGTATGGAGTATCTTCTACTTCATCACCCGGAGATGTACAACCGTTCTCGAAAGTATGATACAGGCCTAAATAGTGTCCAATCTCATGGACCCCTGTCATTCCTAAGTGAAACGGTGGTTCACCTCCGGGAGCCGTATAAAAGCCGCAGAATAGACCATGTATCGGATCGTCCTCGGGGAATGACCATGGAAACACTCCCATTCCCTGCGAATTACGTGCTCCAGTCCAAAAATAATTCACACTGCTCGAAACATCTACTGTCATACTATTGGCCATGGCAAGATATTGATCCTCACATTCCCACTGTCCTGTATCATAATTCTTACTGTCTGTTGCATAGAACCAGCCCGCATTGATAGCACTGTCCACGCTAGCCGTATGGAATGAATACCCGAATTCGTTGTAAGCATTATTCAACAATTCTGTCTGGGACTCAATGGTGGATATAGGCAAGAGACCATCAGTATATGTTCCAGATGGCGCTGTGAAGTCTAAGAAGGTGTAATACGTATAACTGCCAGCATATAATGTTGCCAGCACAGTACCATCGCTACTTGTCACATTTCCCGAAACGCCACCAGATCCAAAGTCATCATAAATGAATAATGCATAGTCACCAGGAGGCAGTACTCCCTCTTGAGAGTAAGAATGACCGGGATGGTCAAATCCAAACCCGGGGTAAATAAGGAATGTTTCATTCTGATAATCCCATATATCCCACATACAATGCTCATATGGTTGGTTGTCCACTTGTACATTAATGGATACAGAGTCTCCCTCCACATAGATCACATGGTAGTTAATTGGTATATCCACCATCTGAGGATCACGCACTGAATTAGTCACTGGTGGACCATCCGGTAGTGAATTCCCATATGGTAACTTTTCCATACTGCAGGATCTTTTTTCATCATTCTTATCTCGGACCTCAAGCAGCCTCTTTGCATGGTCATGAAACTCGGGCATACTCGGCCTTGTCAATGAATATTGATCATTTTCTCCAAACAAGGATAATGAGAACATTGTAATACAGATCGACAATTTCCGTCCCTTGAAGACATACTTTACCATTGATATACTCCTTTATCTCTATTAGTTATGACTGAACAATATCCATGATCGATTATCATTCTACAATAAAACTACTGTACCCAAATAAAAGGTCCTGCATATAATGTATTTCTAAGATCATAGCTATGAACCCAAATCACCATATTTTCTACCCAAAGTCTCCATGATCAGGTAAATATTTTACTACCATTCGTATAGGCAAAGGTTTAATGTTTATTGCTTGATATAGAGTGCATCATTCTACTCACGATCGACTCTG
>DCMX01000265.1:4195-6076 GCA_002321855.1 Fidelibacterota bacterium UBA1611
TCTCTTTTTCTGTAAAAGGGGATATCAATAATCATAACGAGGCTGATTCAAATAATATTTGAAAGGATAGAACAACCTCAGACTATCCAGGGAATTCCTATGTTTAAATAGCTCTTCATTCAGGTAGCTCAGTTCCTCCCTAAGCAAAGCTGTCTCATCCTCCGTTCTCTGTTTGATAGCGGAGTCAGTGAACGATGTAGGAGAGATCGATTGGCTGGATCGAATTCTTTCTAAGAGATCACTATATCCAAACTCAAATTCTATGTCATGCAATTTCTTTAATAAGACAGAGTCCATTAAGGGATATTTTGATACGAAAAGGGTGACTGAATCGATCTCCCATTCTTTGTATGCTATATGCTCAAGTGTCGATATGATGGCCCTTTTTTCCTTATTGACCTTCTCATTCAAGACCATCATTTCATCATAGGAACTATATTCTACGGATTCCTTCATCACTTCTATCTCGCTGAAAGCAAATAATAAAAGTATACCGATCGCAAGAAGGAGACTAATAAGATATGTTGATCTATTCTTTTTCAATTTATATCTATAATGAATTTGTAATGCTGGAAAAAGATAATACTATTCTCTCTCAAGAACTGAAGAAGTTTTGAGTATTCTTCGATATTATGGCTTTCAGGATCACTGATAATAGATACAAAATTTACCAATATTAAATTGTACGGACCGATCGTTGATAGTTTGTTAAGATAGGTTGCGAAGGTATTAGTTTTTGATGGCTATATTTCTGTTATGAGTGGCCAGTCTTTTTTCTTTAGTTTGGGCGTACTGGTAATATCTCTCTTACTCTGGTGGTACAATATATTCCCGGTCATATTGCTCATACTACCGATCATCTTTATAAAAGGTCTAAAGAGAAAATAGATTCCCGAAATAATGAACCATTTGACGGCCCTTGGTCAAAATAATAGTTCAACCATACACTACTATATTTTTTTGCGTGGATATTTAATATGTCAACCCAAGCGGTCATGATGACCTAATACAATCTATTATCAATAAGAACCGTTCCACAGGGATACTGAGCATAATTAGGAATATTTGGTAGGATCTGTTTATTGGTATTTTGAGCAATTTGTGTGACAGCCACCCTTATAGATGAATTACCGACCTTAGAGCTGATCTTAATAATACCATTTTGCAAACTATCCTTTATTAGGGCTCTATCAACCTTAACGATCACAACATCTCGGTCCAATGTGGTGCCACTTTCTTTACTTAGGATTATCCATTCTGAATCCGGCTTTGCGTTCCATTTAATATAACTCCCACCTTGATTTACAATATCAAAGGACATTTCGGTCAAGGTCGAGTCAAAATCCATTCTTTTAGTTGATATATTGATATTAGGCTTAGCTATTTCCATACGCACTTTGATAGGAATATCTCCTGCGTCCGATTTTATTCTTATTACCCCTCTGTAGTTACCTGAACTCATAGCAGTACGATCAACAGTAGCAGTTATAACAGATCGATTCTTAGTTACTCCAGTCTTACGACTGAGCGATAACCACTTTTGGTTATCACTCACGGACCATGGGAGTGTACCCCCACCTTCATTCAAGATACTGAATTGCAAGGATGATAATTTTGATCTAAAATCAAGTTTATTCGTACTACTACCTATGGTCGGAGTAACATTCTCTACAACAAAGAGCGGCCCAATTTTATTTGCGACCGTTGTATCATTTGAGTGATTGATCCTTAAAAAAAAGGTTTCACCTGTGATGAGATTATTCCACCAGCTATACTCACCAGTATTATCAATGTCTTCCACAATATTGGTCCAGGACCTACCTGCATCTGTAGAAACAGCAATATCAATAACAGGGATCCATCCATATGTCTTCCAGGCCA
>DCMX01000265.1:6474-8686 GCA_002321855.1 Fidelibacterota bacterium UBA1611
TTCAAAAGAGAGTATGCTGAACCAATTTCAGTGGACCGAAAATCAGAATAGTTAATGGGTAGGGCACCATGAGGATTGAATAAAGTATCTATTCCCTTTTTCTGACCCCAATAGTTCGATCCAAGATCTATGGCCTCATTATCTGAATAAGATGATACTTCATAACCACCGTGATAGAACCTTAATTTGATATTCTTCATCACTGGTCTGGCATACTGATCAGTGCCCGATAATGGTACATACGCGTGCTCAAAATATTGCCAGATAGAATAAGAATCCGAGTTAGGTATATCTTGAGCTTCAATTTGCCAGTTCGTATAATCATTGGTCTTGTTGATCAAACCGGTGAAATTCTCATAATTGTGCCAAGTATTAGAGTTCTCCCCCTCAAGCGGGTTCCAATAGCACTGAAAAGGTGCTGTCAGGTATGTTAATTTTTGGTTCCTTGCATCCCGTAGCTCCGCAATATAGGACCACACGGAATTACCGGTACATGGTTGCCATGAAAAATCACTTCCCCCATTATTTGAGTTATAATCAAAACCGATCCATCCGATCCGTCCGAATGGGATCTTTTTAATCAACCTCGCATTCCAACCATCTATCCATCCATCTCCGGAGTATTCTGCATCGGTCCAGTCATCCCATAATCCTTCATAAACAGTTTTATCAAGCACACTGGTTTGATGGTTTGAAACTATATTACAATTATTAACCCTTAATATAGGACCGGACGATTGAGACCATGTTCCATTTAGTCCGGCCTGTGACCATTTTGTCGTTTCAATACCATATCCGCTATTTTTTTCGATGGATGTGTAGACGATAGTGTTATCACCATCTCCCCCCAACAATAGACCATTAACTCTATTGTTCCTTATGGAAGATCCTTCTATATCTAAGTTGCCAGAAAACGATATTACCCCGTGACGGTTATGCTCAATGATCGCATTCGTTATTGATATATCACCGTGATTGAACAATCCTGTATTAGAAGCATTGATTATTCTGAGGTTGGAAGCCAAAACAATGCCTAATGATTCATTGACCAGACCATGGCCTGAACATGATTCGATCCGCATCCAATTGATAATAACATTGGGAGAATTGATAATAACACCGTGTCCAGAACTATTCAAAATAGTAACATCCTTGATAATAACACTGCCATCCGGAATAGGTCTTATATTAATACCGGTCTTTCCAGGATCTTGAATGGTGACCCCTTGAAGAAACATCCTTGAATTAATATCAATGCCTGTGCTGGCATTACTTAAAGAAAAATATCTTAATGAATTATTTGATTCTTTAGAATTTATGATAATTCCGACCCATTGATCCTTATTCGAAGATGGCTCTAATGGCTCAAACACCACTGGCGCAGATAGCGTGCCTTCGATCTTTAACACACCTAATACTAATAGTCTAATATCACCTAAATTATCAGCGTTCATGTCAACATACTTAATTTTAACTTTTACACCACTGTTGATCGTCAAGGTTGCTCCCTCATCAATTACAACAGACTCACTTAATAACGTTTCGCTGGACCAGATAGTATCTTTGGTGATATGGGATCTACCATAGGAAAAGGAAATGATAATCAACAAGATGATGAAACATTTTACATTGGAGACCCTGGCGATCATGAGTAGCCTGAATTTAGAACAACTGCAACACTAAACACACAGACTGCATTAATGGCGATGGATGGTTATACTAAATCGAAAGTAATAATGATAAGGTATCTTAAAAGAAACATGAAGATAGTTTAGATCGGTGGCCGTGATTCTTCACGAAGTTTCTGGTTGTAGTCTCGGGCTAATGACTGAGCCTCTTCGAAACTCACATCTATTTCTTTCATTCTTATTATCTTACTGAGAACGTATCCACCGAGCGCAAGAGATGCGAAGACCTTAGCCAATTCCTTATTTGAAAAAGCCAAGCTAAGCAATCCAAAAAATGTGCCGTTGCAGTTGAAACAAAATAATCCAAATTTTTTCTTCCTAAAGTTGCGTTCCGTTTTCCTTGTAAGATCAAAGTTGGAGCCATCACCGATGGTTCTGAAGAAAGACGATTTTGATATCTTCATACCATATTGAAACGCTTGCCAATCCTCGCCATCAGCTTCTATGACCATTTTCATGAACTCAATTTCAGGATCGTCGTTACTGTTCATTAAATAATCTCTTTGGAGCTCGTTTACGGATGA
>DCMX01000265.1:9074-11034 GCA_002321855.1 Fidelibacterota bacterium UBA1611
ATCATGGGTATGTAAGTATTCTAACGAGATTTCAGGATGAGAAGATAGGTTGCCAATGATTACTAAATGTACAATGAGAAAATACTTCATAGTGTAATTAGTATATGTCATTTGGCGCTCCTTTTCACCAGAAAACCTATGAATGCTACACAGATAACAACAAAGAAGATCAACTTGAACATATTATTCTTATTGGGATCATTAGCAGGCATTTTCCCAGGGTCAGATTGTACTGAGGATGGAGTATCAAATGTTTCAAGGTCAGATGATATTGTCGTACACTTTTCGGACCAACGTTTACGGCTTATTCTTTTATGAATAAAATAATCAATAGTGCATTTTGCATTTGATCTGAGCGCTTCTGGTTCTTCTGATCTTACTACAGGATGCATGACCACAATGAACTCATCGAAAGGATATTTTGCGTACTGAGTAATATTTGCCATAGCCGATAATGTATAATCCAACTCACCTAAATATCGGTTTCTGTTCACATCGATCTCAAGATGTAGATATTTTTGCTCATCCTTTCCATAGATCCTTATTCTTTTGATATTGGGTGAATTATGATCCCTATCAAAATATTTAGGGATCATAGCAGCGATCTGACGATCTGTGAATCGTTTCTTCGATGCAGGATACATGCATGATAGAAAAAGAGATAGTAAAAGTAATCTGATATAAAACTTCATTCGCTAATTTAATTTGATCAATAAAATATATTACAACACAGCATGCAGGTAGCTTAACTATATAAAATGCTGTCGCCCAAGCAGTGAATCACTAATGATCAATATATTTCATTCTGCAACTGGTAGGATGCTTTCATGGCCGCATAGACCTGTTTTTCCTTAATGAATCCGTTTATCTTATTCAGTATGGTTGAATATCTGGGATATTTGTTCCAAAACCTTCTTTTTGCAAAAATTTCTTTTCCTTCAATAGAAATATTAAAATTATAATTTTCATTGACCCTTGATCTTATAAGAATATTATCTGTATCCTTAAGATTATCATTCAAATAATTTTTCAATTCTCTGGCATGCTTTACCGAAGCGTATTTACCACTGATCTGAATCAATACTTTATAAAGTTTATCCATGGTTTAATGTAATAAAATTTGACAAATATATCCCATATAGTTAAACAATATTGATCGAATAATGATACAGAATTTTTAGCGCATTCCCATTGACCCTAAGATTTTATATACCCTGCCTGGTTCATTCGAAATGATACCATCAGCACCCAGAATGATAGCTTCTTGTATGTCATCTGGGTCATCTACTGTCCAGAAATGCACAAACTGACCTTTACTTTGGATCGATTCTATCCATTCTTGGTCCACAAAACCTAAATATCTTACTAAAGGACTGTAGAATGGTAATTGGGCCGCTGTGTATGGAAGATCATATCCTACTCTATGGGCAAATAGTTTTGTTATCAATGCATCTATGTATGAAGCACCCGTGAATATTTTATTATTACTTAGACTACGAAAATGATTGATCACCCGATAAGTGCGTGATACAACAAGGACCCTTTTATCCATTTTATACCCATTTATCAATTCGATCAAACTACTTAAACCAGTAATGCTTTTCTCCTTGATCTCGATATTGATCCTATATTCGTTGAAATGCTTGAACACACTCTCCAAGGATGGGATCCTATAATCTTTATTTCTATAGAGGTAGCTACCATAGCGATCTTGAAAGTTGAATCCAGCATCCAACGATAGGATTTCCTCAAATGTTAATTCATTAACATTCCGGTCAACACCAGTAATATTTTTCAGGTTCTTGTCATGTACAACAACCCAAACATTATCCCTGCTCCTCCAAATGCCTAATTCAATAATGTCTGCACCATTGTCCAATGCCTTCTGGAACGCATCGATCGTATTGGCAGGAAGATGGTTCGATGCTCCCTGGTGTGCTAAAATAAGTGGGCATGGACA
>DCMX01000092.1:0-130 GCA_002321855.1 Fidelibacterota bacterium UBA1611
TTTTAGCGGACTGTGGCTGGGCCTTCTGGTTACCCTTGGACCTATTTTCTTTTACTATAGTGTTATAAAGCCCTTTTTATTGCTAAAACGCTTGCTATCGATTTCTCCGGAATTAACGTATTTCACAATC
>DCMX01000092.1:542-3042 GCA_002321855.1 Fidelibacterota bacterium UBA1611
TTTTCTGGCGGTTTGTTTCTTTTCGGAATACTGCTTGGTGAGAACTGGCCCGTATACCGGAAACGATTTATATTTCAAGTAGGCTTTTCGCTGGTGTTGATCTTCACCATCACTGTACAAACTTTTTGGCCCTTTCTGCCAGTAAAAGGTAAGGCAGACGTAACTAACCGGTACCACATATATAATGCTATTCCTGGTGAACTAAATACCTACCTGCAAACACACCCAGAATTGCAAAATAAACGTATTCTTGCTGATAATTATCAGATTCCATCAATGATTAATTTTTATTTGAACCCTAGTCTGGAAGCGTCAGCTTTATCCATTAATTATCATGAAACGTTATATTCATTTCTACACCAGGATGTAATATTTGTTGGGAATGATTTTCTCTTTCTTAAAAGAGGAAAAACATTTCCGAAAAAGTTTGTACCTTATTTTGAGGAAGCCAATCTCTTACAGTTATTCGAGTCAAAACGACTAGACCAAAAGGTAGCGATGTACAGTTTGTGGTCCGTAATCAATTATCGCGGAAAATCCACTCCTAATTAACTATAATAAATGTTATTATTTTTGTTTATTTAGTTTCATTAATATAAAGCAATGTCATTAATATTATTAACCTGATTGACACAACAATTAAATGGAAGCGAACAAAGTAAAAGAATTGATAACTGCCGGGTTAGCATCCTCTCACGTTGAAGTAACAGATACTACCGGTACAGGTGATCATTTTAGTGCAGTGGTTGTAAGTGATGATTTTAAAGAATTATCGCTGGTGGAACAGCACCAACTGGTCTATAAAACACTTGGCAATTACCTGACTAAAGAAATTCATGCTTTGCAGCTGAAGACATTTTCAAAATCAGCGTGGGAAAAAACAAAATTGGAGGTCTAACATGGAAATGAAAGAACAAATAAGCAATGATATCGATAATAACCCTATCATATTATTTATGAAGGGGACCAAGGAAATGCCAATGTGCGGCTTTTCTAATTCCGTTATCCAGATACTGAATCACTATGGTGTTGAATATAAGGATGTAAATGTACTCACTGACCCCATGATCCGGGTGAAACTATCAGAACATTCAGGATGGCCTACCATCCCGCAACTGTTTGTGAACGGGAAATTAATCGGCGGTGCTGACATTACGATGGAATTACATAATAACGGTGAGTTGCTGGACATCCTGGATAATACAATAGGAGATTAAATATACACGGGTAAAAGCATTTGATACAGAGAACCTGAATCAATAGATTCGCCACCGCTTTTCCATAGTTCAAAAGAATAAATAGGCCCGTTCGTCTAGTGGTTAGGACTCCAGGTTTTCATCCTGGCAACAGGAGTTCGATTCTCCTACGGGCTACAAGTAAGGCTTGGCTTTGGCCAAATCTTACTTATAGGTAAATTTTATCATGCTCGTTCCTTTACACCCTGCCATTGTTCATTTTCCGATCGCATTAATAACTGCAGCGCTAATACTGCACGGAATACAATTGTGGAAACCAAACTGGTTAGGCAGAGTTGTGGGGCTGTGGCTCATGGGATTAGCCACAATTTTTTCAATAGCAACGGTCTTAACCGGGCAAAAAGAAGCCGCGAAAGCGGGCGAAATCGGTTACCCTACCGAAACACTTATTCTGATGGAACGGCATGAAACTATCGGTAATATTGTTGTTTGGGGTTCAATTGTATTTTTTACTGGTTGGGTTTATTTGTTTTTTAAGTACAAGAATGACATTCGACTCGATAGATTAGCACTAGCCTTCCTACTATTACTATTTATGATCGTTACTGTATCAGCGTATACAGGTGGGCAACTGGTTTATATCCACGGGGTCGGCACACCGTAGATTAATCACTATTTAGATATACTGAAATCTCTCAGTATTTCATGGCCGTGACCAACCACGGACACTTTAGAATATATTTTTTTTATCGTTCCACTTTCATCAATCAAGAAAGTCTTGCGCATGGGAAAGAAGGTCCCCGCAGTTCCATAAAGCCTGGAAATGGATTTATCAGAATCTGAGAGCAAATTGAAGGGTAGGTTATATTTTTTAATAAAACTCTGATGGGCTTCTGCGCCATCATAACTAATCCCAAATACTACAATATCCTGATCTACAAAATCATCATAGGCGTCACGTATGCCGCAAGCTTCCTTGGTGCAACCGGGCGTATCATCTTTAGGATAGAAATAAATGACGACTTTTTTGCCCCGGTAAGACGATAATGTATGTTCATCGCCGTCTTGATCTTGCAGAGTGAAATTGGGTGCTGCTTGCCCTTCAGTTAGATGCACTTCATTACTTCGTAGCGAACAGCTAAACATGATAATAGTGAAGATGATTAATTTTGATAGTATTTGTATCATACCGATTAAAATTACAATTGCTTGATTAACTTCTGAAGGTAAAAAATATTTCCTATCCCATCCCGATAAATATTCTAGGCAAGAATTTTAATTATATCAATGGAATCGATAGCATC
>DCMX01000056.1 GCA_002321855.1 Fidelibacterota bacterium UBA1611
GATGGTTCCATCTGCATCACCATCCAGGATAGGATAGGTTATACCAAAAGAAGATGCCCAACTTTCACAACTATATGGTCCATCGGGTGAATAATCAAAGCCGTTCGATATTACTATTAAACCTTGGTCATTGTACTGCTGGAAAATGGATTCTGTAATCGGAGCCTCCGATTGACATGGACTTCACCAGGATGCAAAGATAATTATCCATACCGCGTGATACTCACCACCATTCTCTTCACCGTTTGCATTCGCGTATAATTCAAAATCGCCGCTACCGTTCGCACAGATAGGAACAGAAAGGTCAGGGCACGTATCCCCTACCTGCAAAGGAAGGGCAAACAAATTTGAAATGAAAAGAGTGGCTAAACCAATGCGCTTAGGCATAAAACCTCATGCTCCTTCATACAGATTGAAGCTACCGGTATCTTTTTCACATATAGGAACGGAAACATCCGGGTATGTGTCGTTAGACTGCACCCGTGAACAAAAAAATGATACTAAAATAGATTTCTCAAACAAAATTAGATATCCAGTCCATTAGATCGATTGAATGTATTGATATTCCTTCAATTATATCAATCTAATAATTTTCTGTTACAAATATAATATTATACTAAAAGATTGCGCTATACGATAGCTTCAGCCCATCGTTAAATGGCTGTAGGACTCGGCAGATCCCATTGCTGCAAACGAGTCCACCCTGGACAGAACCATATAGCAGGGATATGCGCTGTGTAGATGAAAGATTATAAGATATTTCTAACGATATCCACTTATTCTGTGCAAAAGCCGGGGGATCAGAAATATCTCTATCCCCAGAGAAATACTTCATGTCACCATAGACCAAAGCCTCCAAAGGGTTATAGTGAGGATCATTTGTTATGATCTCTTGTACATCGGTCCAGTCACAGTTTAATGTCATTGCCCACCTGGAAGCCCTGCCAATAGATAAAGTGATCATCCTATTGATCTGAACTGGCATAGAGTTCGGATATAATGTTGTAGCCTCCTCAAGATAGTAACCGGGGTCGTCTGGTTCATACAAGACCCAGGTTGAGTCAATATAGTTATAGAATCCACTCGAATTTCCTCTGGTAATATTTCTTTTTCTTCTCTCTTGATAGGCAAAACCAAGCCCAATAGAGTAGCCGTTATCAAAAAAATAGTTGATCTCCAGTGGGATCGTGAACGAGCTTGCGCGCTGATATAATTTAGTTTCAACATTATAGATCGATGTGTCAATACTGACCAACTGCGAGTCCAGATAATACCAATCATCTCCGAACCATATAGAATCGGTATATACCCAGTTCTCCATTATGGAAAAATTCGATCCATCAAAGAATCTTGTGATCTTTGGTATCTCCTTGTTCTGCCCATAGGCGATCTTGAAATAAAGCTTATCCTCGAGCAGGTACCCGTTCAATTCATTATAGTTCTCATTGTAGGGCAAGGACTCAGTGGATGCACTTGGTAACAATCCTTTGATCCTTTTGCGTTCCCAGACTATAGGACTAAGAGATTGCCATGTGTCATTACGGCTCAGGTGCGAGTACTGAGAAACAAACTGAAAACCCCCGGGTAGTCCCCCTATCAGCTCAAACTGGATTCCGCGTTCATCATTGGCATTGGTCTGGTGCGCTGCTCGTCCTAGAAAACTATGGTTCTGCTCACGAAATAGAATGGGCATTACCTGATAATCGATCCTGTTACCATAATTATTGATAACGTAGTCAGTGTCAACAGGATTCAGTTTGTCAAAATTATATCGTTTGTACTCAAAGAATAATGACCAAGAACCAAGATAAAAATTAGTGTTAATGTATGTTCCTGAACCTTTTTTCAGTGGTTCAAGGAGCTCATTCTCTTCCCCAAAAAAGTTGGTCTCAAGTTTCCTAAGCTTTGACTGTTTATCAACGTATTCAACAAACACATCTGAGAATGAACCAAACCAGGATATGTACCCACCGTGCAGGCGATGGTTAACATTGACCGTGTCCATGGGACCGTAGGTTTTTAGCTGGTGTTTCTCATTAGACTGTAGGAATGATAGTCCCACATTAAAGGGATAAATATCAAACTCTATGTTTGTTGCATCCATATCGTGCGTAAACTCAAACTCCGGTCGACGAAGATCATTGCCCAATTGTGCATTCTTTGTTCTTCCACTCATCTGCGACACTCTGATATTCTCCAAGTCGTATCTAACTAATAGCCCCCTTGTGCTATTATCAAAGTCAATACCCTGATCATCCAGCTGCACTAGAATAAGTCCTCTACCCCAAACCTCATACATGTCTCCATATTTTAGGGACCAGGGCCCAGAGCTGTACTCCATCCTGTACTTGCGAAGGTCCATAATAGAAAAACCTAACTCCGGCGGATCCGAGTATTCATACTGAAGCCATCCGGTAAAGTTTCCCTTAAAAAAGTTAATGTCCATACGGTTTTCCATGTACGTGTAATCATCGTAGCTGTCACCAAAGTTCATTATGACACCTGCATTATAGTTCCAATAGTCCAGGTCAAATAAAGAAAGTGGACTATCATTGGCAAACATTAAGAATGGTAAGCAAACCAATATGATCTTTCTTAACATAGAAAATCTCTATTCTTGTAACTAATAGTCAGTGATCTCTATTAGATATTTCAGGGCGGACATCATCAAGTAAATAAACTATATTTAAAGATTGATTTATTGAGCGGCCAATAGAATCTTGATCTGTTTTTCTATCTCTCTCTCTTCACCTGCCATATATCCCTGATGACGCCACTTGATCGATCTGTCCTGGTCTACAAGCAGTAGGTTTGGCATTATCTGTCCGTTAAGTTTTTTTGCGATCTGCTGGTTGGGATCGATACAGACAAGAAACTGATACTCTTTTGAGTTGATATAGGATTTGACCTTCCCCAAACTCCTTGGAGTATCTTGGTTGATCATCAGAACCCTAAGACCGGTATCCTTGTATTTACTATGGAATCGGTTCAAATGTACCATGACCTGCTTGCATGGCTTGCACCATGTGGCCCAGAAATCGATCAGAATGGGACCAGAATCGAGTAGTTTGTACATAGTTGTCTTTTTACCATCAAGCAGACGTATATCCATGTCTGGCATTTTTCCAATGGTGGTTTGCTCTTGAGCGATAAGCATTGGAAAACAAAATAAGAACACTAAAATCTGAATTTTGTGTAAGGCTCTCATCTACAATATCGGATCCAAGAAAGAATTTAGCTCATTCTCATTAATGAATTTGATACTAACATTACTCAAACTCTCGACATCGGACATGGGGAGTGTGAACTCGTATGTGGCATAGAGGTTAACAGTTTCCATCGCTACCTGTAGTGACCAGCCGCCTATTGTGAATTCGATCAGAGGAGAGAACTGACGCTCAGGGATGTATAAGACCTTCTGGCTTCTACGCGAGTGCCATTGCTCTTCCGGCGTATCGGCCAAAACGACAATGGGGGTTCTTTCTGTATTAAAAAATCTGATCACCGGTATCGACCGATAATCCCCTGATTTTATTGTCTCAGTGATCTTTTCAGGAAAATTGAACGACTCTCGACTGAAATAAAAAATGTTCAATGTACCATTCTGTTCAAGCCTCGTATACGGAAGAGAATTGAGCATTTCTTTAATGATCTCATCTTTCAGTGAATACACTACCTGAAACTGAACGGTCATATACTGATCATCATCTGAATGATAAATGAATTTTGGTTTTTCCATCTTTACATCATAAGGATTTGCTACCAATCGCTCAATAACAGTTGTAAGCATTTGAGTGTTTGGGGCCAGCTCTGGGTTCTCATCCACATGTTCGTGGGCCGAAAAATCCATGGCCCATTCCCCTCCCTCATAACGGGTAACATCTTTTTTCGGTTTTACCTGTTCATCCTGCTTGGCACCAAACAACACATCCATGGATTCTTCTAATGCATTTATTTCTTGTTCCAGGTTATTGGCAACCATTTCCGATCTTACTGATACAGGATGGCGTCTCTTTGCCGGTTTCGGATCTGCGAATTCTGGTATAATAGGAGCTGATGAAACTGTCCTTTTTGGAATATAAGGGAAAAGCATAGTACGAACGGTCTCATTGACCTGGTCATTCAGAATAGTAATATCACTATAACCAGCATTCACAGTACGAGCATCCAGTTCATCCCATGTGGCAACATCTATCAATTGCATTGATACTTCGACCTGATCAAGTTGACGGCTATATTTCCCCAATAAAAGAAAATTACGGGACCCCATGGGTTGCTTAAGCATAAGCGATCGATTATTCATTATAACTTCCAGATCCTCTTTCGATTGCAGTTTTAGTCCGATCTCATTTTTAAAATTCTCACGAACCATATCTGTTAGACCTGAAGCGATCCACTCTACAGTGGGATCTGCCTTAAGATTATCAAATGGGAGTACATAAAAATAGGCAAGAGGCTGCCGCGCAGCCAACCAGGTGGCAATGAATATTATTACAAGGATTTTCCGCATCCGCTTGAAACGATTTACAAATTCAAGTTAACGGAATTTAGTAGTTATAACCAATGGAAAATGAACTAAGATCATTTGTGCACTTTTTTTACTTGTTTTGCCCAAGAATCTCGCAAAGAAACCGCTCGATTGAACACTGGTCTCCCGGGTATAGAATGATCTTTATCAGGTATAAAGTAGCCAAGCCGTTCAAACTGATATGTGCACCCGTGTACTGGCTCCGATAAGGATCTCTCTAAAATGGCAGACTCAACTATCTCCAATGAATTCGGATTTATGTTGTTCATGAAATCTCCCCCTTCTTCAGGGTTATCATTAATGAATAACCGATCATAAAGGTTTACCTTGGCAGATACATTCTCGGTCGCACTGACCCAATGTAGGGTACCCTTCACTCTGCGTCCATCATGAGCAGCACCCCCTTTTGTCTTTGGATCATAGGTGCAATGAAGTTCAGTTATATCTCCGGTCTCACTCTTGACCACATTATAACAAGTGACAAAATATGCATATTTAAGTCGCACTTCCCTCCCTGGGCCTAGTCTAAAGAATTTTTTTGGCGGATCATCCATATAATCTGCTCTCTCAATGAACAGTTCCCTTGTAAAAGCAATCTTTCTTGTTCCCTCAGACCTATCTTCCGGGTTATTCACAGCATCAACATATTCTACTTTATCTTCCGGATAATTTATTATCACAACTTTTAGTGGATCCAACACACCCATTACTCGGGGAGCATTTTTATTCAGATCATTCCTGAGGACATTCTCTAACTTAGCAACATCAACAACTGTATCTCTCTTGGTCACTCCCACCGATTCAGAAAACTTACGTACTGATAGCGGTGTATAGCCTCGGCGCCTCAATCCCGAAATAGTTGGCATACGCGGGTCATCCCAGCCATCCACGACTCTTTCATCCACGAGACGTTTTAGTTTCCGCTTGCTAACTACCGTAAAGTTCAGGTTCAGTCTGGCAAATTCGATCTGTTGAGGATGATAGGTATCCAGTGCATCTAAGTACCAATCATAAAGTGGTCGGTGATCCTCAAACTCTAGAGTGCAGATAGAATGAGTTATTCCTTCAATAGAATCTTCCAGCCCGTGGGCCCAGTCATACATAGGATAAATACACCACTCATCTTTGGTCCTATGGTGGGTAGCGTGAAGAATACGATACATCACCGGATCCCGCATGTTCAGATTTGGGTGAGCCATATCTATCTTTGCGCGAAGCGTCCGCTCCCCATCAGAGAATTCTCCCGCTTTCATTCTCTCAAAAAGATCCATATTATCCTGTATCGAGCGATCCCTGAAAGGGCTCTCCGTACCCGGATCTTTTAGCGTCCCCCTTTGGTTGCGTATTGCTTCCGGGCTCAGATCACAAACAAAAGCATCACCTTTTTTTACAAGATCAATAGCAAAGTCATACAGCTGCTGGAAATAATCAGATGCGAACAGCAAACGATCTTGCCAGTCAAAACCCAGCCATTGCACATCCTCAATGATCGACCTCACATACTCTTCCTCCTCTTTTAAAGGATTTGTATCATCAAAACGCAGGTTACACTTGCCACCATACTCTTCCGCTAATCCAAAGTTCAGGCAGATGGATTTGGCATGACCAATATGAAGATAACCGTTTGGCTCAGGAGGAAACCGTGTATGAACCCGACCATTCCATTTACCAGATTCATTATCTGTATCAATGATCCTCTTGATAAAATGTGACGGAGACCGATCTTTGTTTGCACTCATTAGATCTTTTTCCCTTTATAACAAATTGATAACAGTTCTTATTCGGCGAATACAGCGTTCCTTGCCCAATAGTTCCATCATGATAAATAGCGATGGGCCATGGGCTACCCCACTTAGCGCTAATCGCACAGGATGTATGATCTTTCCAGCACCCACGCCTGCATCATCTGCAACAGTTCTGAGTGATGATTCAAGCGAACTTTGATCCCAATCATCAAGTTCAGATATATCCTTAAAATAGGTGTTCAATAATTCCCGTGTATTATCTTTCCAGAAC
>DCMX01000262.1 GCA_002321855.1 Fidelibacterota bacterium UBA1611
GACAATCCCATGGGTACCTATGTGACACGTGATGAGTTCAACGAATTTTATTCTCACGTACCGGAGCGTGTACTCATTATCCTTGATGAAGCCTATTATGAATTCGCCCAGGACTCACCAAACTATCCAGACTCTATGAGCTACCGATATGATAACGTGATAACACTTCGGACTTTTTCAAAAGTATATGGCTTGGCAGGAATTCGTATTGGCTACGGTTTTGCTCATGACTCACTTATCAATAACTTGATGAAGGTAAAAGTCCCATTTGAACCTTCGCTTGCCGCGCAGGCTGCAGGTGTAGCCGCGTTGGATGATACAAATTTTTTAAAGAAAACGCTTGAGACCAATAATCATGGAATGACATACCTAAAAACAGAATTTGATTCCCTTCACATAGAACAAGTTCCATCCGTCGCTAACTTTATAACAACCATTTGGGATTCGGAAGAGCGAGCATCAAATCTTAGTCAAAAGTTGTTGAAAAAGGGTGTTATCGTACGCCAGCTTATTGCATTCGGTTGGCCTGATTGCATTCGTATCTCTGTAGGAATTGAGGAAGAAAACAAAAAATTCATTCATAGTTTAAAGGGTGTCCTATGAGTGATCTTCTATATTCCATTAAAGGATTTGACCACTGTGAACTATATGTTAGCAATGCAAAACAAACAGCCCATTATTACCGAACCACCATGGGATTCCAGCCTATAGCCTATAGAGGGTTGGAAACAGGCAATCGAAATTGTGTTAGCTACGTACTCAATCAGGATAGAGTTAATCTGGTCATTACATCTCCACTGGAAAAGAATACCAAGATCGGTGCTCATATTGATCGTCATGGTGACGGTATTAAGGACGTGGCCTTTACCGTAGACGATGCTGAAGTGGCCTGGGAAACATCTTTAGACCGTGGTGCCAAAAGTGTCCTGGACCCAAAGGAGATCAAGGACGACGATGGTGAAGCGGTCGTCTCTGCTATCCAAACATTTGGAGATACCATCCATACCTTTGTTGAACGAAAGAACTACAAAGGATCATTCCTCCCTGGTTTTGAATCCAATGATCTGGGTTTGAAAGCAGACCCGACAGGATTGGTCCATATTGATCATGTTGTTGGAAACCAGCCGGACGGTAAGATGCAGTCTGTTTGCGATTTTTATGAAAAGGTCTTTGGCTGGCATCAGTTCTGGAGTGTGGATGATAAAGATATCAATACCGAATATTCTGCCCTTCGCTCTATTGTGATGACCAATGATAACGAAACCGTGAAAATGCCTATTAACGAACCCGCAGATGGATTAAAAAAATCCCAGATCCAGGAATTCATTGACTACTATGAAACTGGCGGGATCCAACACCTTGCTTTTTCCACTAAGGATATAATTTCAACAGTACGAATGATGTGTTCCAGTGGTGTTGATTTTCTTCATACTCCACGAAAATATTACGACAGTTTGAATGATCGTATCGGACCGATCGAAGAAAATATTGAAACCCTGGCAGAATTAGGCATTCTTGTAGATGTGGATGAGAATGGTTATATGCTCCAGATCTTTACAAATCCATTACAGGATCGGCCAACGCTTTTCTTTGAGATAATACAGAGAAAGGGGTCCAAAAGTTTTGGGAAAGGAAATTTCAAAGCATTGTTCGAATCCATTGAGAGAGAGCAAGAAAAAAGAGGAAACCTTTAAATGAAATTTGTGACCTACAATCTTGATGGCAGTACACAGCCACGTTTTGGTTTTAAAAAAGATGATTACATCATTGATGTGGTCCGTGCAGCCATTTGGGCAAGTAATAATAATGGGGACCCCAGTTTTTTAGAGATTCCTTCATCATTAAAAAGAGCCTTGATGAACTGGAACACACATTTTTCAAAGCTCAGAGAATTGGGTACATCCTTACCAGAGATTAACATTCAATCGCATTCGGGCGGAGGTAAACCTATCGCTGTCTTGGAAAAGAACGTTCAACTTTTATCTCCAGTACCTGATCCTCAATCGTTCAGAGATTTTTATGCATTTGAAGAACATGTAAAAGCCGCACGTAAACTTCGGGGTTTGGATATGCACCCGGACTGGTTCAGGTTAGCTATCTTTTATTTCTCCAATCCAGCGGCACTTTATGGGCATGGACAAGAGGTCCCCTATCCAGGAGGGACTCAAGAATTAGATTTTGAGTTAGAGTTTGCTGTTATCATAGCTAATGGTGGTTCTGATATTAAAAAAGAAGATGCGGATGCTTACATTGGAGGATATACGGTCTGTAACGATTGGTCAGCCCGTGATCTACAACGGGAAGAAATGGCTATGAACCTAGGCCCAGCAAAAGGAAAAGATTTTGCTTCCAGTTTTGGTCCATATATGGTCACACCCGATGAATTAGAAGGTGCTTGGGATAATAACGGGAAATTGAATCTGCGGATGACATGCCATGTAAATGATAAGCTCATTTCCGATGGCAACACTAATGACCTCTATCATCCTTTCACAACGATGATAGAGCGTGCATCCATGAATGCTAAGCTTCTTCCAGGGGATTACTTAGGATCAGGCACGGTAGGAACAGGTTGTATACTTGAACTTCGTCCTGAGAAAACTGGCGGGTGGATACAAAAGGGAGATGTGGTTCGGATGGAAGTAGAACGATTGGGTGTATTAGAGAACAAAATCGTATAATTCACCATGCCATTCTACCAAAAAAGAGGACAAATACCAGAAAAAAGGCATACCCAGTTCTATGATGATTCAGACAAAATATACTGGGAAGAATTGATCAGTCGTGAAGGTTTCAACTGGATCTATTCCAATGTCTATCATATTAATCCTCCTACAGCTGTATCCAAAGTTGGAGAATTTCAAAAAAATAATTTGGACCCATGGAAGAAAGAGCATCGTCATCATCATCTCTTCACACATAAACTGAATTCTTCCGGTGATGCGATCAGCGCTCGGACACCACTTTTCTTTAATAGTGACCTCACTATCTATAAAGCACACGTTGACACATCCATGGATATTTATTACCGAAACGGTCATCACGATGAGGTGATATTCATCCATGAAGGTAAAGGGTCTCTATATTCCAATTTTGGTAAGTTAGAATTAGGGCCTGGTGATTACACAGTGATCCCTCGAGGGACCATCTGGCAACTTGAGATAAATGAACCAATGAAGCAGGTCATTATAGAAACCTCAGGACCTTTGGAAACACCATCTCGATATCGAAATCGACATGGCCAGCTATTAGAGAATTCTCCTTTCTCTGAAAGAGATATACGCACACCCGAGTATATGAGACCCAAAACTGACGGGCCGGTCAATATTAAGGTAAGGCTTAAGGACGGATATCAGTCCTATGAGTACCGTACCCATCCCTTTGATATCATAGGATGGGATGGTTATTTTTTCCCTTGGGTCTTTAACATTCATGACTTCATGCCTATTACTGGCAAGGTACACCAGCCTCCCCCGGTACACCAGGTGTTCCAAGCACCGGGACTGGTGATCTGTAATTTCGTTCCCCGGTTATATGATTACCATCCCCATGCTGTACCAGCACCATATGCTCATAGCAATCTGGACTCGGATGAAATTCTTTATTATATCAAGGGTGACTTCATGAGCCGTAAGGGTGTGGAAGAAGGTTCTATCACGTTTCATCCTATGGGACTTCCGCATGGACCTCAGCCTGGGAAGATCAAGGAATCCCTGGGTGCAAAGGAAACCAATGAATTAGCTGTAATGATCGATACTTTCAAACCACTTCAGATCACAACTCAGGCTACAAAGGTAGATGATAGTGATTATCCATCTTCCTGGCTATAATGTCCATGCTGTTCGATCCTACTGAACATTCATTTCATGAGTCTCATAAACTGATGATCGGGTCCATTATCCCCCGACCTATCGCCTTTGTTTCTACTATGTCTAAAAATGGGATCTTAAACCTAGCTCCCTTCTCTTATTTCAATGGTGTTTGTTCTAACCCCCCTACTATCATGTTTGCACCAGCAAGGCGCGGATATGATGGAAAGATCAAGGATACATTGAAAAATATTCAGGACACGAATGAGTTCGTTGTCAATATTGTATCAGAAGATTTTGTTGACGAGATGGTCACATGTGCCACGGATTTCGACCCAACAGTGAATGAATTTGACGAATCCGGTCTTACTCCTGGTTCATCCCAAAAGGTAAGGCCTCCCACTGTTGAAGAATCAAAGATCAGTTTCGAGTGTGAACTCCATAAGATAATAGAAATAGGCGATGGTTCGCCCGGCAGTGGATTCATTGTGATAGGAACAATCGTCATGTTCCACATTGATGATAGCGTGTATGAGAATGGTAGAATCAATTTAGAAAAACTGGGTCCAGTGGGGCGTCTCTCAGGAAATAATTACACAAAGATCACAAACACATTTGAATCCATACGCAAGATCAAGCCAGATAAATAAACTATATTCATGATAGGCAGCCTTGCTGATCGTATCTATCGAGCACAGTGTATCGGAAATGTTGAGCCAATTGAATATATGGTTCCCTACCCCAGCACCCAATCACTTCTTGAGGGTCAAAATATCAAATTCAGTGATCAGGTTATTTATAAAAAGGATAATATTACCAACCTTCAGTTCTACGAACTTGTTCAGCAAACTGCTCATTGGTTGAATGAACTGGGAATCAAACCTCGAGAACGTGTAATTATCCAGCAGCTGGGAACCCCGCAGACAGAAATACTTCTGTTTGGGATCTGGCACTTGGG
>DCMX01000204.1:0-2617 GCA_002321855.1 Fidelibacterota bacterium UBA1611
CAGGTCAAAAAGTGCCTTGCTTCAGGTGGCCGGTCGCGCTGCTAGAAACCTGGAAGGTCTCGTATTGCTTTATGGAGACAAAATAACCGATGCCATGGAGAATTTAGTTGAAACCAGTAACCAACGGAGGAAAATCCAGAAAGAATTCAATACAAAGAATGGTATTGTACCAAAAACGATCTATAAATCAATTGACGAGATCATGACATCCACAGCCGTTGCAGATTCTATGCATAATAAAGAGGATGTTTATGTCCCAGGGTATGATAGGGATCAGCTCCCTGAAACGGAAAAACAGATGATCCTGATGGAACTCCGCAAAGCTATGTTAGATGCTGCTGAAAAACTAGAATTTGAGAAAGCAGCAAAGATTCGTGATGAAATTGAAGAATTTGAAAAAGATCTTGGAATAGCTGTATCATGAGAATTCTCGTAACGGGAGGGGCTGGATATATCGGTTCCCATGTGGTATATGAATTGATTGATCAAGGATATGAAGTGTCTATTGTTGATGACATGTCCCTGGGGATGAAAGAAAATATTGATCATCGGGCAACATTCATCAAGGGCAATACCTTATCCAATGCGGACCTGGATCCTGTACTATCAGGTGGCATTGATGCAGTCATACATCTTGCAGCATGGAAAGCTGCAGGTGAATCCATGATAGATCCAGCAAAATATGCAAATAACAATCTCATTGGAACAATGAACCTGTTGAACGCCTGTGACCGCCATGGTATCAAGAATTTTGTTTTTTCTTCAACTGCATCGGTTTATGGAATACCCCAATTCATTCCTATGGATGAAAACCATCCCACTGACCCCATTAATTATTATGGTGAAACAAAACTTCAGATTGAGAGAAACCTGAAATGGTTCAGTGAATTACGTGGGATTCGATTTGCCGCGCTGCGTTATTTCAATGCGGCCGGATACGATGTGAAAGGTCGAATAAGAGGAAAGGAAAAAAATCCGCAAAATTTGATACCAATTGTAATGGAAGTTGCCTCGGGTGTGCGATCAAAAATGGAAATTTTTGGCAATGATTACAAAACACAGGATGGGACTGGTGTCCGGGATTATATTCATGTGAACGATCTTGCAACGGCCCATGTGCAAGCTATGGAGTATATTTCTAACACGAAGGAAGATATTGTAGTTAACCTGGCAACAGGGAACGGACATTCGGTTCTGGATGTAATTCATAAGACCATTGAAGTATCGGGCAATGATATACCCTACGACATTGTAGGACGACGCACTGGTGATCCAGGTACTGTATTAGCAGTTTCTAAAAAAGCATTTGCATTATTGAACTGGTCTCCGGGTCATTCAGACCTGGACACTTTGATACGGTCTGCCTGGGAGGTTTATAGATGATGAATAGGTTGTTTTTAAAACCAGTTGAAGGGAATATTTTCAAGGAGCAATGTCATGATTGATGGAGACAGACTTCAAAAACAGTCTGGTATCATCGGTACATCCGATGGTATTCGACAAGTTTTGGACATGATAGGACAGGTTGCCCCTGTGAACATTTCGGTTCTTATAACAGGGGAATCGGGCACAGGGAAGGAAGTGGTGGCAAAAGCGATTCACCAATCCAGCAAACAAAATAACGACCCGCTGGTTGTTGTTAATTGCGGAGCCATACCCGAAGGAATTATTGAGTCCGAATTATTTGGCCATAAAAAAGGGTCGTTTACAGGTGCTGGAGAAGACAGGAAAGGCTATTTTGAAGAAGCAAATAAAGGTACGATCTTTCTGGATGAGATCGGAGAAACACCCCTGGAAACCCAGGTCAAACTTTTACGGGTTTTGGAGAGCGGTGAATTTATGCGCGTGGGCGAAGCTAAAACGCGTAAAACAGATGTGAGGATCATTGCGGCTACCAATAAGGATCTTAGAGATCTTGTGAAAAAGGGTGGGTTTCGCCAGGATTTATACTTCAGGCTCAAAACGGTGACTGTTCATGTTCCAGCACTGCGAAACCGGGTTGAAGATATTGGTCCATTCGTTGAAAGGTTTGCACTGGAATTCACACGTTCCAATGATATTCTATATCGCGGCTTTATGCCCGACGCAGTCCGGGTGTTAAAGCAATATGAGTGGCCAGGGAATGTGCGGGAGCTGAAAAATTTTGTAGAAAAGATCCTTGTTTTGGAAAAAGGGGAACGGATTACGGCTGGGATGGTCCAGAAAGAATTAACTGAAGTATTGCCACTGGATTCAACTTATAACCCTGCCTTACCCGTTGTCGTTTCAAAATCTTCGGATAAAGCTGAGATCGACCTGATCCTCCGCCAACTTTTTATGCTGAAGCAGGATACTGAGGTAATTCAAAAAATGCTTGTGAGTGGTGCAATCTCTCAAGGGGATGGCAAGCAGTCTTTATCAGGACTAAATCCATTGGAACAGGGTGGGCTATCCATGCCTGAGAAATCCATGGAAATAATGGAAGAGGGTTATCGCTTCATACGGGATGACGCCATTGGTGAACTATCCATTAAAGAGCTTGAAGAGGAAGCCATTACACGTACACTTAGGTTTTTTAATAATAACCGAAGAAAAACTGCCCGGTCTTTAGGTATGAGTGAACGGACACTCTACCGCA
>DCMX01000204.1:2817-3331 GCA_002321855.1 Fidelibacterota bacterium UBA1611
CATTGGTGAACTATCCATTAAAGATCTTGAAGAGGAAGCCATTACACGTACACTGAGGTTTTTTAATAATAACCGAAGAAAAACTGCCCGGTCTTTAGGCCTGAGTGAACGGACACTCTACCGCAAGATAGAAGAGTTTGGTCTTGAACCAAAGATCAAGCGCAGGAATTAGTATGAAAAATATATTTTTCATATCAAATCTAATGTTTCTGGTTTCCTGTGGTTTTTACTCTATGGCGGGTTCCATACCGCCCCATATTAAATCTATCGCAATTCCGCTCATGGACAACCAAACTGCTGAATTTGGATTGGCAGAAGATATAACGGATGGTATTCTGGATGAATTCAATGAAGCAGGTATTCTCAAGTTATCCGATGAGAATTCGGCCCATTCAATTTTGCGTGGCACAATTAAAAAAGTGACTGAAGGTCCATACACATACAGCAAGCAGGAATCCGTGTCAGAATACCGCTATAAGATTGATGTTAAAATAGATTGGTACGATGTTTCACA
>DCMX01000087.1:0-5381 GCA_002321855.1 Fidelibacterota bacterium UBA1611
GAATTATCTAGCACACGTTGAATCGGTTGCTCCTAAAGAAGGAGATATTGTGCGCATTGCTTCTGTCCGACCTATTAGTAAAAACAAGCGGTGGCAGGTCAGTGAAATAATTCGCGAAGCAGTGATTATAGGTTAAAGTTGTGATACAGCAAGAAACAAGATTAAAAGTTGCAGATAATTCGGGTGCTAAGGAAGTTTTATGTTTTAAAGTGCTCGGTGGTTCAAGAAGAAAATATGCATCTATTGGAGATCAAATTGTTGTTACAATAAAAAAAGCTATTCCAGGTGGTATGGTTGAAAAAGGAGAAGTCCACCGAGCTGTGGTAGTACGTGTTCGTAAAGAAATAAATCGTAAAGATGGAAGTTGTATCCGTTTTGATGAAAACGCAGCTGTGTTGCTTAACTCCCAGGGTGAGCCTCGAGGTACGAGAATTTTTGGTCCTGTAGCACGTGAATTACGTAAAACTGGTTATATGCGCATTATATCAATGGCTCCAGAGGTTCTTTAGTATGTTTATTAAGAAAGGAATGACTGTTCGAGTAATAAATGGCAACCATAAAGGTATGGAAGGTAAAATATTGCGAGTATTTCCAAAAAAGGAACGTGTGATTATAGAAGGAATTAATTTTATAAAGAAAGCAATTAGACCATCACAGGAAAATCCTACCGGTGGGATGGTTGAAAAAGAAGCCACATTGCATATTTCTAACATTATGGCTATTCATGGAAATGTAGCTACCCGGATTGGTTATAAATTTATGGAAGATGGCACTAAGGTTCGTATATCGAGAAAAACCAATGAGGAAGTTGATAGCTAAGGATGATAATATGAATAAAATGATATTAAATGATCAAAAAAATACTAAAAATTCTTTGGCAGGTCATTATAAACCTAATTTGTTGAAACTATATTTTGAAGACATTCAATCTATATTAATGAAAAAATTTGGATATAAGAATTTAATGGAGATTCCGAAATTACTTTCAATAACTCTGAATATGGGTATAGGAGATGCAAAGGTAAATGCAAAAAGTCTGGAAAGTGCGGTGTACGAATTAACGCAAATTTCAGGCCAAAAACCTGTTGTAACAAAGGCAAAAAAGGATATCTCTAATTTTAAAATACGCAAAGGTTTTCCAGTTGGCTGCAAAGTGACTTTACGTTCAGGTAGAATGTACGAATTTTTGGAAAGAATGATTGCTGTTGCGCTTCCTCGTTCTAGAGATTTCCGAGGTCTTTCTTTTAAATCATTTGATGGTAGAGGTAATTATAATTTTGGGATTAGCGAACAGATTATTTTCACCGAAATTAATTATGATAAGATTGAAGCGATCAGAGGTCTTAACATTACTTTGGTAACATCAGCTGATACAGACGATGAAGCATATTGGTTATTAAAAGAGATAGGACTTCCGTTGAGAGATAAACCATCGAAAATTGAAATAAATGAGGCTGCGTGATGGCCAAGAAATCAAAAATTCATAAAGCAAAACGTAAAGCGAAGTTTTCTACGAGGGAAAAAAATCGTTGTTTTAAATGTGGACGTCCACATGGTTATTTGCGTCGCTTTGGTCTTTGTCGTATATGTTTCCGTGAAATGGCACTAAAGGGGGAAATCCCTGGAGTGACCAAAGCGAGTTGGTGAGGGGGAGTTTATGACTATGACTGACCCTATTGCTGATTATTTGACTCGAATTCGTAATGGACTTGCATCGGATAAACGTTGGGTGGATGTACCTAGCTCAAAAATGAAAAAGCGTATTTCTTTGATATTAAAGGAAGAAAATTATATAGAGGATTATTTCTTTATCTCAGATGAGAATAGAGAAACGATTCGAATATTTCTCAAATATGATTACCATAGGAATCCAGTTATAGAAAATATTAAACGAATTAGTCGTCCTGGTAAACGAATTTATATAGGTGCAGGGAAGGCTCCGCGTGTCCTTGATGGTCTTGGAGTCTCAATTTTATCCACTTCTAAGGGTGTAATGACCAATAAAACAGCAAATAAATTAAATGTGGGTGGAGAACTGATTTGTGAGGTTTATTAAGTGTCTAGAATAGGAAAAAATCCGGTGCTTATACCTGAGGGTGTGAAAATCAAGATCACAGGGAATAATATTAACGTTGAAGGGCCAAAGGGTGTTCAAGAGTGGGATAGTCATCCGGAGATTGATATTTCAGAAGTTGATGGTGAATTGCATGTTGAAAGACCATCTGATAGTATTAGCCATAAATCGCTTCATGGGACGACAAGACAAATTATCAATAATATGGTCTTGGGTGTTTCTGATGGTTTTGTGAAGGAATTGGAGGTTATTGGTATTGGGTACCAAGCATTGGTCAAAGATAACCGTTTAAAATTGCAGGTTGGTTACTCTCATGATATATATTTTGATGTACCTGAAGGTATTATTATTAAGTCTGATCGTTCCTCCATTAGGATCGAAGGGATAGATAAACAATTGGTAGGTGCCGTGGCGGCAAAGATTCGTTCTTTCCGAAAACCAGAGCCATATAAGGGAAAGGGAATCAGATATAAAGATGAATATGTTCGATCCAAGCAGGGCAAAACCGTTGGTGAGTAATCTATGAGTCAGTTTACGAAACAATTAAGACGTAATGAACGTCGTCGCAACCGGAGTAAAAAAACTTCAATGTACCATGCTTTGTATCCGCGATTGGTTGTCTATCGCAGTAATAACCATATCGAAGCACAGATTATAAATGACTTTGAACGCAAGACATTAGTGTCGGGGTCATCGAGGGATAAAGAAATACGGGATAAAATAAAAAAGAAAGTAAATAAAACTGAAGTTAGTCGGTTAGTAGGAGAAAATTTAGCTAAAAAAGCGAAAGAAAAGAAAATATCGCAGGTAATATTTGATCGTAACGGATATCCATACCATGGTCGCATCAAGGCGTTTGCCGATGGGGTCCGCGATGGTGGATTGAAAATTTAAAAGGTAATTGATTTGTCCGCTATAAACCCATCAGAACTTGATTTACAGGAAGAGACAGTAATTAAGATTAACCGGACTGCCAAGGTTACTTCCAGAGGAAAACGATTTCGTTTTTCGGCACTGGTAGCGATTGGAGATGCAAAAGGTCACATAGGTATTGGACTTGGAAAATCCAATGAAGTTATCTCAGCAATACAGAAGGGAAAAGACATTGCTAGAAGAAATATTGTAAAAATTCCAGTTATTAATGGGACGGTCCCACATAAGATTATTGGTAAACATGGAGCCAGCCGAGTTATGATAAAACCTGCCTCACCGGGAACAGGTATTATTGCTGGAGGTGGTGTTAGAGCGGTTATGGAACAAGTTGGCATCCATAATGTATTGACAAAAAGATATGGTTCGAAAAATTCCAGCAATATGGTATTCGCAACTTTGAATGGTCTTCTGAACTTAAAAGATGCAGTAGCGATTGCTAATAAACGTGGGATAAGGATTGGAGAAGTATTTAGCTAATGCCGCAAAATACAATTCTTAAGATTACACAGGTTAAAAGTTCTATTGGGTATGCACCAAAAGCAAAAAGAACTATGATTGCATTAGGATTAAAAAGGATTCATCATTCTATCGAAAAACCTGATACACCTGAACTGAGAGGAATGCTTAGAGTGGTGGATCATTTAGTAAAAGTGGTAAAATTGTGAGATTGGATTCCTTTAAGACTGTGCTTGGATCCACCAAGAATCGTAAGCGCATAGGACGTGGCCATGGGTCTGGGCATGGTAAATCTGCCGGTCGAGGCGATAAAGGTGCAGGTCAGCGTTCAGGTAACAAAACCCGTCCTTGGTTTGAAGGTGGGCAAATGCCCTTAGCACGTCGCCTTCCGCGTAGGGGGTTTACAAATATTTTTCGCAAAGAATATCAAATTATAAATTTAGAAGATCTTGCAAGATTAAACGTGGATATCATCACCCCTTTTGTATTGTTTGATAATGGAGTTATTCGTTCTGCCTATAAGCCTGTGAAAGTACTGGGTAATGGTAAGTTAAATACCAAAATAGATATCACGGCAAGCGCTTTCAGCACTTCAGCAAAAGTAAAAATCGAAAAATTAGGTGGGACAGCTATTGTACAATGATAGATAAAATAAAAACTATTTTTACTATTCCAGAGCTACGTCGCAGAATTTTTTATACTTTATGTATACTTATTGTTGTAAGGATTGGTGCCCACATTCCGATTCCTGGAATAGATGCAGAAGCATTGGCTGGCGCATTTGAACGATTTCAGGACTCATTATTTGGATTATTCAATATGTTTACAGGTGGCGCTTTCCAAAAAGCATCTTTATTCTCCTTGGGAATTATGCCTTACATATCTGCATCTATTGTTATTCAATTGATGGGGTCTGTTCTTCCATATTTCCAGCGTTTACAAAAGGAGGGAGAAGCCGGACGGAAGAAAATAACACAAATAACCAGGTATGGAACCGTCCTTATTTCTATGATGCAATCTTATGGTGTTACCGTATTCTTGGAACGGGAGCTTCAGGTCGTTATCAACCCTGGATCATTGTTTGTACTAACAGCTATTGTGAGTATGGTAACAGGTACAATGCTACTTATGTGGATGGGGGAGCGTGTTACTGAAAATGGAATTGGAAATGGTATTTCTTTAATTATCATGGTTGGAATTATATCTGGATTACCAAATGTTATCATTAATGAGATTACGCTTGTCAATGAAGAAGTTCGAAACTTGTTATCCGAAATTGTATTGATAGGCATTATGTTTTTGGTCATCTGTTTTGTTGTGTTATTGACACAGGGTACAAGGAAAATACCAGTGCAATATGCCAAGCGAGTTGTAGGACGCAAAGTGTACGGAGGGCAGAATACACACATACCTCTTAAAGTTAATACTGCAGGTGTAATGCCCATCATATTTGCTCAGTCAATTATGTTTATTCCTAGCACTATATCAACATTTTTTGGGGACAGCGAATTTATTGCTGGAATGATGCGATGGTTTTCTTTTGAACATCCCTTCTATTGGTTGGTTTTTGGAATGATGATTGTATTTTTTACCTATTTTTATACTGCAATTGCTTTTGATCCTGTTCAGGTATCATCAACCATGAAACAGCAAGGTGGATTTATTCCAGGGGTACGCCCTGGGAAAAAAACAGCCGAGTTTGTTGACAATATTTTAACTCGAGTTACCTTACCTGGCTCGATTGCGTTGGCTTTGGTTGCTATTTTTCCCTATGTATTGATGCAGACAATGGATGTTGGCTATGATTTAGCTTCATTTTTTGGTGGTACTAGTCTGTTAATAATTGTAGGTGTCGCGTTAGATACATTACAACAATTGGAATCGCATCTTATGATGCGACACTATGATGGATTTTTAA
>DCMX01000087.1:5712-5840 GCA_002321855.1 Fidelibacterota bacterium UBA1611
TAAAGGGCGTATTCGTGGAAGAAGGAGAATGTGATGGTATATACGCGTTCAGACCGTGAAATAGATATCATTGCCCGCAGTTGCCAGATTGTTGCTGATACATTAGAGATGTTGTCTGAGCTTATTGA
>DCMX01000087.1:6236-7952 GCA_002321855.1 Fidelibacterota bacterium UBA1611
TTTAAAGGATATATGGGATATCCTGCCACTCTTTGTATATCAGTAGATGATGCAGTGGTTCATGGGATTCCATGTGATGATCGCTTGAAAAATGGCCAAATTGTAGGCATTGATTGTGGAGCAGAACTGGATGGCTATTTTGGGGACCATGCGAGAACATTTGCGGTTGGCAATATTGAAAGAGAAAAACAAAGACTTATGGATGTTACATTTGAATCATTAATGATGGGTATTGAAAAAGCAGTGCCAGGCAATTGTGTTGGTGATATTGGTCATGCTGTACAATCTCATGCAGAAGCGAATGGATATTCTGTTGTCAGGGAATTAGTGGGGCACGGTATTGGAACGCAGTTACATGAAGAGCCGCAAATTCCTAATTATGGTACACCAAAATATGGTTATGAATTGCACTCTGGGATGTGTATTGCTATTGAACCTATGATTAACATTGGCCATAAGGAAGTCTATACAGGTGGAGATGGCTGGACGATATTAACCAAAGACGGCAAAGTTTCAGCACACTATGAGCATACAATTGCTATAAAGGATGATGGGCCACATATCTTAAGCTTAGGAACACCAGATGGCTAAAGAAAAACCTATTACAATTGATGGTGTCATCACGGAAACACTGCCTAATGCTATGTTTCGAGTTGATGTAGAAGTAGGTGGAAACAAGCATACTGTTTTAGCTCATGTGAGTGGTAAAATGAGGATGCATTTCATTAAAATACTCCCAGGCGATGTTGTTACCCTTGAGGTCAGTCCATATGACCTTAACAGAGGTCGAATTGTTTACAGGAAAAAATAGAAAAACATGAAAGTACGCCCATCTGTAAAAAAAATGTGCACCAAGTGTAAGATTATCCGACGAAAGGGTGTAGTACTTGTAATTTGTGACAACCCAAAACATAAGCAGAGACAAGGATAATATTTGTATGGCACGTATAGTTGGTGTAGATATTCCTCGAAATAAATTAGTAGCCTATTCACTCTGTTATATACATGGTATAGGTTTAAAAACGGCACAGGATATTTGTAATATAGCAAAGGTAAAATTTGATAAGAGAGTTCGGGACTTAACGGAAAAACAGGTTATAGCCATTCGAGACGCAATCACTACGCTTGGCATAAGTGTCGAAGGTGATTTACGTTCTTATAATGCTATGAATATAAAGCGATTAAAAGATATAGGGGCCTATCGTGGAATTCGTCACCGTCGAGGGTTACCAGCCAATGGGCAACGTACAAAGACTAATGCTCGTACTCGTAAAGGTAAGAAACGCACCATTGGTCTTGGTAGAAAATCAGTAGTTTAGTTATTTAATAAGGAGTGAGGATATTTTGGCTGAAAAAAAGCAAAAACCAAAAAAGAAAAAGAAAAAATCTATAGATTCCAATGCTATTGTTCACATTAAAGCAACCTTCAACAACACTCATGTCACTATAGCAGACCAATACGGAAATGTCTTGTTATGGGGAAAGGCAGGCACATCTGGTTTTAGGGGTTCACGGAAGAGTACGGCTTATGCAGCAACAAAAACTGCGCAAAAGGTAGGTGAGGATGCATTAGCCATTGGGATTGTGAGTGTTGATTTGAATGTTAAAGGGCCAGGTGCCGGTCGAGAATCAGCTATCCGGGCGCTATCTGCTGCTGGCTTGCAAATAAAATCAATTAAAGATGTGACCCCTTTGCCTCATAATGGTTGCCGTCCT
>DCMX01000087.1:8352-14758 GCA_002321855.1 Fidelibacterota bacterium UBA1611
CAAAAGGGAAGATAGTAAGAAAATTTGGAGAAAATATATTTGGGAATGCAAAATTTGACAGATTATTGAACCGTAAACCTTACGGGCCTGGACAGCATGGACAAACACGGCGCAGGAAGCCGTCAAACTATGCCGTTCAACTCCGTGAAAGACAAAAGATTAAATTTATGTATGGTCTTTTGGAGAAACAATTCCGTAACAATTTTAAAAAAGCTGAGAAACTAAAAGGGGAAACAGGTACAAATATGCTTCAACTTCTTGAAAGTCGTCTAGATAGTATAGTATACAGACTTTGTTTTGCGCCTACTAGACCAGCTGCACGGCAATTGGTCAGCCATAAGCATTTTCTCGTAAATGGAAAACCTGTCAATATCCCATCCTATTTAGTTAAACCCGGTGATATAATAGAGGTAAAAGAAAAAAGTAAGAAAATGGATATTGTTTTGGATGCTATGCGACGAATCAAAGGTGATATAGAACTTCCATGGCTTGAATTGGATAAAGCAAAGATGAGTGGAACTTTTATTGCGGTCCCAGAGAGGGACCAAATGAATTTAAATATCAAGGAGCAATTGGTTGTCGAACTCTATTCTAAATAACCCACTAATAAGGAACAGGTAATTCATGGATAAATCATTTGAATTAAAAGTTGATGTAGATAAAAAATCACTGACTAATACAACAGGGCAATTTACAATTCAGCCATTGGAGAGAGGCTACGGAATAACTCTAGGTAATGCTATGCGTAGGGTATTGTTAACAAGTATTCCCGGTGCAGCAATCACACATGTGAAAATCGAAGGTGTACAGCATGAATTTTCTTCTTTAAAAGGTGTGAAGGGTGATGTAGCCGATATTTTCATGAATTTAAAGGCAGTACGATTTAAATTGATGGAGAATAACCCAGATAAAGTTTCATTATTATTTAAAGGGAAAAAAGTGTTCACAGCAAAACAAATTCAGGATGCTAGTAACCAATTTGAGATTTTAAACCCAGATCAATATATTACCGAGATTAATTCATCGGGAAAACTCGAAATGGAATTAAGAATCGGTATTGGTAAAGGATATGTTCCAGCTGAGGAAAATGATTTGCCAAATCTTAGTATAGGTACCCTTTCCATAGATAGTATTTTTAATCCAGTTACGAAGGTAACCTTTGATATTAAACCCGTTCCTGGCGCAAAAGAACCAATTGAAATCCTTAAATTGAATGTAGAAACAGATGGGTCAATCTCGCCAAAGGATGCAGTGAGCTATTCAGCAACTTACCTGCGAGAACATTTAAAGTTTGTGGAAGCAATTGCGCATCCGGAAGTACTTGAGATAACCACTGGTATTTCCGAGGAGACCATGGCACTGCGCAAACTTTTAAATCAAGCTATTGACGAAATGGAACTATCTGTACGCAGTTTCAATTGTCTTCAAGCAGCCGGGATCAAGTTTATACATGAGCTAGTTAGTAAAGAAGAGACACAAATGCTGAAGTACAAAAATTTTGGACGTAAATCATTGACCGAGTTGATTGAAAAGCTTGATTCTATGGGGCTTCAATTTGGTATGGAAATTGGAAAGATAATGGCCGAAGAAGGATAGTCGTATGCGACATAGAAAATCAGGACGCAAGCTTGGACGAAAAGCTGGGCATCGAAGAGCCGTAATGTCTAACCTTGCTTCTCAATTGATTGAACATAAACGTATTAAAACTACCGAAGCTAAGGCTAAAGAGTTGCGTGTGTTCATAGAACCATTAGTAACATTTGCAAGGAGAGGTGATTTGCATGCTCGACGGCAGGTACTGAGAAAAATACCACATAAGGATATAGTCAGTATCCTTTTTAATGATATTGGTCCAGTATATACAGATCGGGATGGTGGGTATACTCGAATAATTAAATTAGGTTTTAGGGATAATGACCGCGCACCTGTTTCCATGATTGAATTTGTTGACTTTGCAAGTGAACAGTTACAAAAAGAGTCTGAGAACGTAAAAAAAGATTAATCACTAATGTATTCCATTAAGGTTACCTTCGGAAGGGCAGTAATTATTGCCCTTCTTTTTTTATCCAGTATACGATTTCCAGTATTTGCATCTGATATCCAGGCGATGTGGGTGGTCCGGGATTATATGACCTGCCCAGAGTATATAGATAAAGCATTAGAATTTGCTGCAGAAAATAATTTCAACCATATTTTTGCTCAGGTTCGCGGTCGTGGTGACGCGTATTATAAATCTGATATTGTATCCCAGTCAGATATTGTAAAGAGTGATTTTGATCCTTTGGATTATATTCTAAGACAAAGTAAACGCTTCAATATCAAGGTTCATGCATGGATCAATGTCTATTATCTGTGGTCTGCCAGTAGAATGCCTACTCAGGATAATCATATATTAAAAACACACCCACAGTGGCTTGATACTAAAGAATCTCAATACGTGAATGTCAAAAAAATGTTATCAACCATGAATCGAAGTAGAGTTCCCAATGGAGAAGGATTTTTTCTCGCACCAACACACCCAGATGTTGAAAAATATTTATTGAATATTATAACAGAAATAGTACGCAAATATCCAATCGATGGTCTCCATTTTGATTATATTCGTTACCATGATTTCGAGTACGGTTTTAACCCGGAGGGTATGAAGGTATTTAAAGGTGAATACCAAAGTTTAGCTCAGACAACATATTCAGTTATTCGTGAAAAACCATCTTGGGGAGATTTTCGCAGAAATAGAATTACGAGGTTTATTGAAAAAGCCAGAAATATAATTAGAATATATTCTTCAGATATTGTTATTTCAGCAGCTGTGAAGCCGAATATATACCTTGCGAGGAACCGATACGGTCAAGAATGGGACCTATGGCTATCAGCCGGGTATATAGATTGGGCTTTACCAATGAATTATGCAATTAAAAAAGATGATTTTGATTTAAACCTTCGTGTCATTCAGGACAACCTACCAAAAAAATACCATAAAAAAATCATTATGGGTATTTCTACCTATAATCAGTCAGCTAGGTCTGCTGGGAAAAAAGTACTCTATGCAAGAAAATTAAATTTTCCAAATATTTGTGTTTTTTCATATTCTACTTTTCAGGAAAAACCTGTTTATTGGACCTTATTAAAAAGATATTTCAAGTGATATGTATTTTGATTTTATATCATAATATTAGTTTAGGCTCTATAATTTTTGGTGCAATTATGTTTTGTCTATAAAGTTTTATATTTAACCCTATAATGGGAGCAGTGGAAGAAAACTTCCATAATTTCTAAAATAACTAATAAAAGTATTGCGATGTCCAAAAATGCGAAGTCCCTAACCGGATTAGATTTAACTTGTCAAAGCTGGGAAATTGAAGCTGCTTACCGGATGATTCAACATAATATACATCCAGATGTAGCAGAAATACCTGAAGAATTGATTGTATATGGTGGCAAGGGGAAAGCGGCTAGAAATTGGGAATGTTTGGATGCTATTTTAAGATCACTGGAAAAACTGGAACCAGACCAAACGCTACTAGTGCAGTCCGGGAAACCAATTGGTGTGGTAAAAACTCATGCTTGGTCTCCACGTGTTCTTATTGCTAATTCAAATCTAGTTCCCAATTGGGCTACCTGGGAACATTTCAATGAATTAGAGGATCGTGGCTTGATGATGTATGGACAAATGACTGCTGGTAGTTGGATCTATATTGGTACGCAAGGAATCCTTCAGGGTACCTATGAAACATTTATCTCAGCTGCCAGGACACACTGGAATGCTGAAACGTTATCTGGAAAATTTGTATTAACAGCTGGTTTGGGTGGAATGGGTGGAGCACAGCCACTGGCTGTTACCATGGCAGGTGGTGTTGTGATTTGCATTGAAGTAGACCCGAATCGAATCATAAGGCGTCTTGAAACTCAGTATCTGGACAGGTCCACGAAAAACCTAAATGAAGCTATAGAATGGGCACAGGTTGCCATTAATAAGAAAAAGCCACTCAGCATAGGCTTACTAGGTAATGCGGCTGATATTATACCTGAATTTGTGCAGAGAGGCATCATTCCTGATCTTGTAACAGATCAGACATCTGCGCATGACGAGCTTGACGGATATATTCCAAATGGAATGGCCTTTCAGTCTGCACTTGATTTACGCAGGACGGATGCAGGAACGTATATTAAAGAAAGTATTAGATCTATGGGTGAGCACGTGCAGGGTCTTCTGGATCTTAAAGCATTAGGCGCGATTGTTTTTGACTATGGGAATAATATACGTGCACAGGCACTGAAGGCTGGAGTAAAAAATGCATTCAGTTTTCCAGGTTTTGTCCCAGCATACATTCGTCCACTATTTTGTGAAGGGAAAGGCCCGTTCAGATGGGTAGCGCTGTCAGGCTTACCAGAAGATATCTATCGGACCGATGAACTTGTATTAAAAATGTTTCCAAAAAATGATTCTCTATGCCATTGGATTAAGATGGCACAGGAGAAGGTCCAATTTCAAGGACTTCCATCAAGGATTTGTTGGTTGGGTTATGGTGAAAGAGCCAAATTTGGATTAGCTTTAAACCAATTGGTCGCTAACGGTGAACTGAAAGCACCCATTGTCATAGGCCGAGATCATTTGGACTGTGGATCAGTGGCATCACCTAATCGTGAAACTGAATCTATGAAAGATGGAACTGATGCGGTGGCTGACTGGCCACTCCTGAATGCGTTATTGAACACTGCGAGTGGAGCATCATGGGTTTCTATACATCAGGGGGGCGGTGTCGGGATGGGTTATTCCATTCATGCGGGACAAGTGATTGTCGCAGATGGGACTCCTGAGATGGCTAAACGTTTAGAAAGTGTTCTAACCAATGACCCCGTATCAGGCATTTTTCGCCACGCTGATGCAGGCTATCAACAAGCAATCGAAAATGCTCATAAATGGGATATAGATATTCCGATGATGGAATAATCGTCGTACGGTTATCGATTGAGATATATGCAGAAAGTTTACTTTTTCTACAATTGAATTTAATAATGTCGAGTTTACAACTGACGAATATAGGCCAATTAGTATCTTATAATTCTAAGATAAGCGGAATGGAGACCCTTGAAAAAATACAAATTGCGATTGATGATGGTATCATAACTGAAATTGGAAATAAAGTGAATGATGCAGATAGGCATATTGATTGTAAAGGAAAACTTATCACACCTGGCTTTGTGGATTCGCATACCCATCCAGTTTTTCTGAATGGTAGAGAGGATGAGTTCGCCATGCGTTTAAAAGGCACTACCTACAAAGAGATCGCAACCAAAGGAGGTGGAATTATTAATAGTGTTAATGATGTACGAAATGCGTCACAGAGAGAATTATTTGATCGTGTATTCTCCAGGATGAATAGATTCCTTTCCGTGGGAACTACCACTATTGAATGTAAATCAGGATATGGTTTAAATACAGAGTCCGAGATTAAATCACTTAAAGTGATAGATGAAGTTAATAATAGCCACAAGATCGATATGGTTGCTACATTCATGGGTGCACACGCAATCCCGGTTGAGTTCATTGATGACCCTGACGAGTATGTAAAGTTGATTTGTGATGAAATGCTTCCTGCAGTAGCTCGACAGGGGATAGCTAAGTTCAATGATGTATTTTGTGAGAATGGGTATTTCAATATCGAACAAGCACGTATGATACTATCGGAAGGTGCTAATAAGGGTTTAGTACCTAGACTGCATGCGGAAGAATTTGAAAATTCAGGTTCAGCAGAATTAGCCGCAGAATTAGGTGCCGTTTCAGCAGACCACCTCATGAATGTAAATGACGTAGGGATTGAAGCCATTTCGGCAGCTGGTGTTATTGCAACACTCTTGCCAGGAACAACCTTCTTTTTAGGCAGTTCAAATTATGCACCCTATAAGCGACTTGAAAATGCAGGTGTGAATATTGCTCTGGCCACTGATTATAATCCTGGAAGCTGTTATATTCATTCCATGCCTTTTATTATTGCACTTGCATGCATATTTATGAAAATGGATGTAATGAGTGCATTGAAAGCTGCAACATTTATGTCTGCAAAATCGCTACAATTAGAAGATAAGATTGGTTCAATAGAAGTTGGTAAACAGGCCGATATGGTCATCTGGGATTTAGAGCGAATAGTTCAAATACCCTATAATGTTTCTAACCATCCCATTAGAAATGTCATAAAATCTGGAGAATTAATATTTTAACCTTGATTGCCCGAATAGGTATCGAGTAAACTCAACGGCAACTTTGTAAAGCATAGTGTTTAAAACCTATAAAACGTTTTTCATTTTAGTCTGCCTTGTAGGATCAATGTTCAATTGTATTTTTGCGAACTATGCCTTTAAAAAAAAGGTGAAGAGTATTTGTGTTGCATATCGCGTTCCAGTTGAT
>DCMX01000163.1 GCA_002321855.1 Fidelibacterota bacterium UBA1611
AAATTTCAATATTTTTAAGCGTGGTGGCTTACTTGTTTCCCCACATCCGATCTTAGAAAAACCACTTTCATCACCTTCCGCATCAACAGCTGACACCACATAACAGACTGACTCTGCATAACCAAGTCCTGTATGATGAAAACTTGTTGATTTGACTTTATCCAAGTACAGTAAAGAATCAGTATCGTCCTGCTTATAAACACGGTAATCAAAGGCTCCTTCAACCCGATCCCAGATCAAACCTACTGCTCTGGTATCACTATTGATTTGTAAATCGGTAGGTGCTTTTAAAAATACTTTTGCACAATGCTTACCTGATAGTTCACTCTCTACTTCATATTTGTCAATACTGCTTGTCTGATAACAGTGACTTTCTCCCGGTATGGAATAATCCAGAAATGAAGTATTAGTAATTGATCTAAGAAAAGCACCATCCCGATATAGCTTATAGTATTTCGCAAGAGCGACCACATTCCAGATCAATTTTATCGATTTTTCATCTTTCAATGAGGAGAGAACGGGCGGGGCAACAAACTCTCGTGTTGTTTCATTGACAGGTTCTGATAATGGACCATCAATGTTCAATCCATCCTTGGACGAGATAGAATAGATATAGTTCTTAGAATATTCCAGATTATCGTCCTTGAAGAATGATTCAATACTACTCCCAATAATTTCTTTTCCTCGGTAAATATTGTATGACCTTGCACCATTTACCGCATCCCATTTCAATATAATATTGTTTTTTTCTACCGTTGTATGAATATCATATGGTGCAGCGGTCAATGCGCTATTACAGACCGGTTCACTTGGTGGTCCATATAAACCGTGATCTCCTGATGCAATGATCTTATAACAGTGTTTCATACCTAGCACCACCATGGTATCCTCAAAACTATTTTCATTTGACTGGAATATCATTTCATCATCCCTGTATAATTGATATGTTTTGGCCTGGGACCTTTTGCCCCATTCAACAATGATCTTTCCAATATCGACCGTAGTCTTCACGGGTTTCATCCTTAATGCAGGATCAGTCTCAAGTGGTTTTGCATTTGAGAATGTATACACGATAGGTGGTACTGGTGTAGGTGCCACAGTCAATCGCAATACAATATCACGATTCCGTTTTTTGCGAGGGTTTATTTTTATTCTAGTTTGTCCATCTTCCGGATGCTCCACTGTCAAATAGTAAAAATCTGGTTTTACGTTCTTCATCTTAAACCGACCCTTCCGGTTTGTGGTTTCTACAATTAGTGGGGCATTATCAAGGTTCGAAAGAGTTACAATAGCTTTACGGGTCGGCTCATTCTCTATGTTAAAGACCACTCCAGATATCAATACTGTTTTTGCGAATACAATATGAAAATTGAGAGCAAAAAAGAGGAACTTTCTCACCATTGCAACAAAGGTGAAGTTATATGAACGCCAACGATGCCTACCAATACTAAGGAAGGCGGAAAAGTACTCGGTCAGGTTTATGAGTGAATAATTGTGGTGTTTGCGGCAGGTCAGCGTATAAACTTTTTGTAGTGTCGTGAACATTTTTCTTTATGTAATTATGTAATTCCGATACTGTAACGGCCTTATCACCATTGTCTGCTTCACCTCTGAAACCCTTCAGGAGAAAATACGTGAATAATCCATTATCCATATCCGGATGATCATAGGATATTTCGGTCGTATTCGCTGCAAAGAATGCTGTGATACCTTTTGGCGGAATCAATTCTTCTGCAATAATTTCCTTAGGCGGAGCAACTGGTTCTTCTTTTTTCTTTTTCTTTTTCTTTTTTTTCTTTTTTGATTTTTCTTCAACTACGACTGGCTCAGGACGCACTATATTTTGTTCAAACGCTGAATTATTGAAATCGACATCCATGAACACAAAAATATCCCTGATATGATCAATTTTCTGAAGTTCAGAAAGCATGGAGTAAAGATCTTTGATCTTAAAGAAAGAGTGCAACTTATCCTTATCAGCATCAAAAGGGATAAGGCATTTTTCACCAGCAATGGTAGTTCCTTCTCCTGAATAATATAACATCAGATCAACAGAATCAACATTGGAGTATCCAACACCTGATTCGATTTTTTCGCGAACAAAACCTAAGTGCGGATTGAATATTTCTCGGAAATTTTGGCTTGTGATACCATCTTCAAAGAACCAAAACTGGGAAGGGATCATTTGGTGGTCTCCCATACCGAAGAATTCATTAAAATATCGCCTTACCACCTTGACATTTTGTTCTGACGATGATCGCCCAGGGATACTTTCTGTCCAGAAATTCCGGTTGCCCAAAACAATGCCAATCATTTCTCTGGACGTTTTACCACTTGGAATATTAATAACAAGTTCATTATCAACCTCGGCCTGCCCAGGCTGAACAAAATCAGGCAATGGGACATCAAAAGCTAATAACTCATCCTTACCTTTATAATATTTTAATAATTCCAGGTGAATGGGAATCGTTTTACGCACACCAAAATAATCGTACGTGTCAAAGTAAACTGTAAATCGATCTTCCTTGCTCATGATCTCAAAACTATAGTCAAACCATTTTCCACCCGGTAGTAAACCGAATGTGTGAACCTCATCAGGGTCATTCTTATACATCTCTCCGCGACGAAATTCAAGGACCGCTGTATCCGTTTTCCCAATAGATAGATTTTGAAATCGAACCGTCAGGGTTGCCGTTTCATTCTTAGGAATGTAATGGTGACCAAATTCATTATCGATTGCAAAATCACTTATCACAAGATCGGGTGGAATCACAGCTAGTGTCTGAAAACTAATTGGTTCTGGTTTAAGGTCTGTTCCCGCATACTCATCAACACGGATATTGAAGTTTCTTTCACCGGTTTCGATCTTCAATTTTGCAAATAACGGAAAGGTTATGGTTGTAGAGTCGCCTACACCTAATATCGGAATCGTTGCTATTGTATCAACTACCAGTGAAGGAGTGATGGCATGGTCAATTGATTCAAGCCACGGTTTTAATACACGTGCGGGACTTCGTCCATCATTGACAATTTTTGCTATTATGTAACCTTTTTCATTACCATCGAGGATCTGATTATCAGATTGTTCAACAAAATATTTTTCCACTAAGGTCAAATGAGGAGGAGGCAATACCCAACCACAGGTCACGGGTGCCAAAGGACCTTCATCACCATCAGCATCTACAGAAGACATTTTGTAACAATATTCAGTGTCAAACTCCAATCCCTTGTGTATATAATAGATACTTGTGGTCTTGGTCATAAACTTGGTCTCGCCATTCTCCTTATTATGCTCATAGATCCTATATTCTACGGCCCCCAGCATTTTTTTCCATCTAAATACCACCCTTTTCACATCTCCGGTCAATGTAAGATCCCTTGGATAATTGACAAGAACCTTGAAACACTCTTCGTTGGAGAATGGCCCTTCTGTACCGTAGCTATCCTTAGCAGAGATCTTATAACAATAGAATTTTCCTGGATCAACAATATCCACATAAAATGTATCAGTCAGGTCACTAAGCAATACCCCATCCCTGTACACTCTATAAATATGATCTATTCTAAGTGGGAGCTGGTTCCAGGTAATGGTGATTTTTTCCAAATCCGCAGCGCCGGACATCGTAGGTGCAGTTACCTCTTCATGGGTTCTTAAGGATAAGGAAACCATTGGTCCATCATCGCCATCTTGATCGAAAGAAGCCAGATCATATTTATATTCCGTATCATGATCCAGAGCCTCATCGAAATAAGAAAATTCTTTGGTGGTTAAAATGAGAGAATCATTGCGATATAAATGGTAGCCGCTGACCCCTTCAACAGAGTTCCATGAGAAATTGATTGTATTCCTCATAATCTCAGATGCAAAATTGTTTGGCGCTGCAAATTGTCCTTTAGCACAATGCGTGGACGACTGTTCACCTTCAGTCTCATACTCATCTGCGGCCGAAACTGAATAACAGTACTCTTTGCCAGGTGCAACATTATCAGCGAATGATGGTTTATCAAAATCACCAAGATAGTTTCCATTACGGAAAACTTTATAGTATTTCGCAACAGGTGCAAGATCGGTCCATGTCAACTGTACAGCATTCACACCCCCTTGTGCAACTAGGTCTGGGATCAATACTTCTGGATGCGTGTTAACGATCGTCTCTTCCGACATTGCTCCCTCGTCCCCATCAGTATCAAGAGAATTAATAGCATATTTATATTCCGTACCCCACTCCAATGAATCCACATAAACAAGTTCTGGCTGAATCGAGAGCCTCTCACCATCTCGGTATAACGCGTACTTTTCTACTTCCGGAATGGCTATCCAATCTAAGGTTACGATCCGGCCACTTCCCTCCGTTTTCAATGCCCCCATTTTTATATTCGGCTTTAGTGTCGGATACTGATAGGATGATTTTTCCTTCTG
>DCMX01000160.1:0-1825 GCA_002321855.1 Fidelibacterota bacterium UBA1611
TTATCTGATTTTCTTCAAAACATATAAATAAAGAATGCTTAATTATTCATCAAGCCCCGCAAGTAGCGGGATTTTTTTTGTGGAGGTAGATCCGGAAATTAGTTTGTAATAAATGATTGCAAAAAGCCATTATATATGTATTTTCCACGCGTTTTATTTAGCATAAATGAACTTGCTGGATAAATACATTTCAAATTAATTAAAAAGGTTATTAACATGGAAAACGGAAAAATAAAATTTTACAACAAAGAAAAAAAGTTTGGATTTATTGCAGGAGATGATGGAAAAGACTATTTTTTTCACGCAACTGGGATAGCTGCAGATATTTATGTAGTTGATGGAGATAAAGTTGAGTTTAAGACAGTCGAAGGAGATAGAGGGCCAAAGGCAATAGAGATTTCACAAATCGACTGAGTAAAAATAGTCCATATAAATGCATCAAGCCCCGCCCAGTAGCGGGGTTTTTTGTTTGTGGGGGTGGTAGTAGATTTGGTATATGGGGGAATTATATCCATTTAGATACACGCATAACATGTGGAAATTGTGAAATTCCAGTTTGTATTAACCATAATAGTTGTTTTGTTCTCAAGAACTATATCTTTTTGTCAGACTTATCCAGGAACGTTGATAAATATTTCTGGGGGAACTTTTACTATGGGAAATAATAACCAACCTCCAATGTTTGATGATCAAGATCCAGAACATTTAGTGATCATAGATAATTTTATAATGGGCGAAACAGAGGTTCCCAATGCATATTATGTTATATTTCTTAATGATATGACATCTCTTGGGAATCTAATTGTTGAAGAAGGTATTCCAGGTGATTGGTCAAGCGATTCAAATGAAATCGCCAATGGGCACGCATGGAGTATAACAGCTGACAGCACATTATCAGGTGAATGGTCAGGAGAAGTACTTATTAAACTAAGTAGTATTGCTGGTGGTGGACAAGATTCTCTTAATAGATGTTGGATCGAGTGGGACTCAACTTCTAATATTTATAGTGTAGTACCGGGTTATGAAAATTGGCCAACTTCTTGGGTGAGTTGGTATGGTGCTACGATGTATGCAGATTATTATGGAGTATCACTACCAACTGAAGCTGAATGGGAATATGCTGCAAGAGCAGGGCAACAATTAGAGTATCCTACTAATAATGGTTCCCTAAGTTATAGTCAGGCAAATTATGGAAGTTTCTCTGGAACAACTGATCCTGATTTTTTACCATATCCATCCCCTGTAGGATCCATATTTCAACCAAATCCCTTTGGACTATATAATATGGCGGGAAATGTTTCCGAATGGTGCTTAGATTGGTATGATACTGATTTCTATCAGACTTGTATAGATAGTAATTACTGTTGTAATCCTATTAATGATAATGTCCCTGAAAGTATAGAAAAAAAAGTACTAAGAGGTGGCAACTATACATACCCTGGAGTTTTTGCAATGAGTAGTCATCGCTTCGATACACCACCTTTTGTAACGACAGATCATATGGGATTCAGAGTAGTTATAAGGGAAGAACTCGATACTAAAAAAGAAATACTATTACCAGAAACTTTTGCTTTACATCAGAATTATCCCAACCCATTCAATCCTGTAACTGCAATACGCTATGCTCTGCCAGAGGGCAGTCATGTAAGGATCATGATCTATGACCTGATGGGCCGTAAGATTAGGACACTGGTTGATATGGATCAGAAGGCAGGATACAGATCGATCCAGTGGAATGCTACCAATGATCTGGGCCAGCCTGTATCAGCTGGTATGTACCTATATACCATACAGGCTGGAGATTTCAGGCAGACCAAGAAGATGG
>DCMX01000160.1:2169-2856 GCA_002321855.1 Fidelibacterota bacterium UBA1611
AAATAATTCTACCCTTTTCACAACATCAAGCCCCGCCAAGTAGCGGGGTTTTTTGTCTGCGGGAAAATAAACTAATTACTATAGAATGATAGTTCTTTAATTTGGTGATGTAAAAAATAAATAAATGGAGAGAATATGTTATTTCATGCAACTCATACACACAGTTACCAGACCTGCCATGCTCATGATGAAGAGCGTAAAGCGAAAGTGATAGAAGCAGTTCAATCCTCCGGCGAAATTGGGATCAAGATCCATGGTATTTACGTTGACCCGCCGGGACATGTTGGATACTTTGTCCTGGAAGCAGACACCATGGAACAGGTAGTTCAGTTTTTTGATCCCTTGCTTGAACTTGGCGATACGGATATTCACCCGGTTATGAGCATGCAGGCTGCGCTTGACACATTAAAAAAAGACTGAATGGTATAATCTCGTCACGAATGTAAACATTTAGCCCCGCTCTTAGCGGGGTTTTTTGTTTGTAGACATTTAGGGCTTGTGGGGTGTAATATTGTTTTAATGAAACGCCTCTGGCTCCTCTTACCACTTGGCTTCATTTTATTAGGTCAATCTAATAATTTTTTTCAGATTCCAGTTATGGATCTTAACCATCGACGAGACCTCCAGGTCGTTGTAGATAAAGAAAGTGGTATTTATCTTGGTCATCCAACCACTGTTCTTTTGGAA
>DCMX01000028.1 GCA_002321855.1 Fidelibacterota bacterium UBA1611
CCGGGAAATGTTGCAACATTTTTTCCTGAAAGCAACATACTAATATCTACTATCGTAGATGAACGAAGCAAAACACCCAGCTTCAAATCATCACTTGTGACGATCACACCTATTCGTGATTAATTTTCAACTGATACTATACAGATTTTTCTGATCTTCTTATGGGAGTGATATTATAGGTACAAATTTTTCAAGACGCGAATTTATTTGTTCAGCGGGATTGCTAAGTGCAATGGTCTTACCTGGGATGGTAAGCATTCCATCGGACAGAGGGTCTCATCCGGAGTATATATACTTAATATGATCCAGGGTGAATTTGCCACAACTCGATCTTTGCAAATATTAAAATGATAAGGAGACTATTATGGTAAGAATCTTGATCACAGCCGGTATATTAATAGTTACTGGCTGCGATCCTATAAAAAAGGCAGACAAGATATTTATAAATGGGAATATTTGGACAGGTGTGAAGAATGGATCCCGAGCAGATTTCATCGCTATCTCAGGAGAATCTATTATGGATGTTGGGCATGCCGATTACAAACATGTCCAGGGACCTGATACTGAACTAATAGATCTTCAGGGGGATTTTGTTGTTCCAGGTTTTATGGATAACCATACTCATTTCATGAGTGGGGGTTTTCAAATTTTAAGTATCGATCTAAGAAATGCGAATTCTAAAACAGAATTCATCCAAAGGATAGAAGACTATGTAAGCAAGTTAGATGAGAATGAGTGGATAACTGGAGGAGATTGGGACCATGAATTATGGGGTGGGGAACTGCCAGAACGAGAATGGATAGACACTATTACAGAAAATAATCCACTATTTATTGGACGAGTGGATGGTCACATGGCTCTGGCGAATTCTCTTGCTCTTGAGTTAGCAGGTGTCACAGCGCAAACACAGGATCCACCCGGAGGTATGATCGTTCGTGATAAAATGACAGGTCAGCCAACAGGAGTATTAAAGGATGAGGCAATAGGCCTGGTCAATAGGGCAATGCCAGAAAAAACCAATGAAGAGCTTGATAATGCTCTAAACAAGGCAATGGAATATGCAGCATCGTTGGGAGTGACCCAGGTCCATGATATGTGTTCGTGGGAAGATCTTCAAACCTTTCAGCGAAATAGATCTAAGCTAACCCTTCGTATATATGCATTACCATGGTATACGAACTGGCGCCGGCTGATAGATCTAAATAAAGAGAAAGGACCTGGTGATGAATGGCTCCGATGGAATGGTATGAAGGCAATGATGGATGGGTCTCTGGGTTCCCGCACAGCATGGATGCATGACCCATACCTTGATGATCCCTCTACCAGTGGTTTATTGGTAATGGCAGACACTATGGAATTTAGAAAGATCATGCGTGATGTTGACCTTGCAGGAATACAATTAGCGGTTCATGCTATCGGAACTATGGCAAATGAATGGATCCTGGATGCGTTTGTTGATCTAAACAGGGAGAATGGAGATCGTGATAGAAGATCCAGAATCGAACACGCACAGCACCTGACACCGAACTCGATCGATAGATTTAAAGAACAAAAAGTGATTCCTTCAATGCAACCATATCACTGTATTGATGATACCCGTTGGATGCATAAACGTATTGGACCGACGGTGATGGAAGGAACATATGTATTTCGTAGTTTTATTGATAAGAACGTAAATCTGACCTTTGGTTCAGACTGGACCGTAGCGCCACTGGATCCTATGAAAGGGATCTATGCTGCTATTACTAGGAAGACCATTGATGGTTCATATCCTGATGGATGGTATCCTGATCAACGGATCACTGTAGAAGAAGCCTTGCACTGTTATACTAGTAATAGCGCATTTTCAGGTTTTCAAGAACAAAGATTGGGAACACTGGAAAAAGGAAAGCTTGCTGATTTTGTTGTTCTGTCTAAAGATCTTACAAGCATAGATCCAGATGAGATATTGAATACGATCGTACTCAGGACCATAGTTGGCGGAAATGACTCATATATTCGTTCTGTTGAAAAAAATCTGACATGGCACTGATAGTATAGATAACAGCTGTGTTTGTTTACGACGATATTCAACCTCATCTTGTTTTTCTGATCATGTTATTAATACTTATTTGGACATTTGGAACCTGGCTCACATGGCAGAATAGAAAGATGTATTGTGAGATCATACCTCAATATGATTGGGTCTCACGAATAGGATTGATCGCAGGTACGAGTGTAATGTTATTAGATCTATGGTTCTTATCGCTATTTTATTCTGAACTCAGGCTGGGTATGAGCATATTATTTGCTTTTATAACGGTTTCTGTTGGCGGGTATTTGGCACGCTATTTTGAATGGTTGGTATTTTCTCTTGAAAAACAAGAAGGATACTGGGAACATTTAATAATAGAATATTACAAAGAAGAGTATAAAGATGGACTGGGACCTCGCGGTGTTCAAAAGATGGTCAATAGTATGGTACCTGATTGGTGGATAGAACTCCTGCCAACCAGTACACGTGGTGAGATAAGATCAGCACTAAAAAAGATAAACAGTGGAACGGAAGATCTTGCGCAGAGAAGGCAATCCAAGTTCAGCTAATTAGGAGATCTATAGACCTTCCCTTCTTTCATGACAAATATAACCTTCTGCATGAATCTAATATCATCAATAGGGTTCCCCTCTACGGCAATGATATCTGCTATCTTATTTGTTTCGATCGATCCCAACTTATCCTGAATGCCTAATAATTCAGCGGAAACCATGGTCGCAGATTTAAGAGCATCCATTGGCAGCATTCCTCCTTCGACCATGTAAACAAATTCATTGGCGTTATCACCATGATATGATACACCTGAATCTGTACCGAATGCTATTTTTATACCAAACTTATGTGCTATGGAAAAGGTTTTAAGTATTCTTGGTCCGATCTCAAGTGCCTTGGGAACGATGATAGGGGGATAATAACCATCTTCTTTTGCTTTTTCCGCTACAAACATTCCAGCTGAAATAGTTGGAACGTAATAGGTACCATACTGTTTCATGAGGGTCATTACTTCTGCGTCCATAAGTGTACCATGTTCAATGGATCGTACGCCAGCCCGTATGGCACGTTTCATACCTTCAGCACCATGGGCATGGGCTGCCACATGCATATCGTAATCATTGGCCGTTTCAACTATTGCACGGATCTCATCTTCTGTGAACTGTGGATTCTTGCTATTCTTTGCTATGCTTAATACTCCTCCAGTTGCTGTTATCTTAATAAGATCAGCGCCATTCTTATAACGTTGTCTTACGGCCTTTTTCGCGTCTCTGGTACCATTTATTACACCATCTTTCGGGCCAGGGTCTCCCATGAATCTCATGTTTAACCCACTGGATGGGTCTGCATGACCCCCGGTCGTGGCTATTGATTTTCCTGCACTGAATATTCTTGGTCCTACCACGTGCCCTTCGTTTATAGCATCCCGAATACTGTTGCTGATAATTCCCCCAAGTTCACGTACAGTAGTGAAACCTGCCATGAGTGTTTTTTTCGCGTAGGGAATGGATCGATAAGCATATTCATCTAGATCCATATAGAATTTTTCCATGTAACGTTTGGGACTGCTCTGCCCAGAAAGGTGGGTATGCATATCCATGAGTCCTGGCAATATAGTAAAATCCTTCAGGTCGATCAATGTGTCCTTCTTTCCAGGAACAAGGTATCCACGGTTAACGGTCTGTATAGTCTTCCCATCAAGAATAATAGTAACCATTTCAATTGGGATATCATTTTTGCCGTCGACCATTTTTCCTGCGTGGATGAAAGTTTTCTGGCCACATAGTAGTGTTATTGGTATACAAAGTAGAAAGAAATAACGGGAATGTTTCATAAGAATTCCTTTTGAGTTCAATATCGATCCTATTTTGTTCATAAATTAATCTAATTATTCAATGATTTGTTAAATGAAAAAGGATAATATTAAAATTCTTATAATGGATGGAGCAATGGGTACAGAATTGATCCGTCATGGTGTGGAGCTACCATTACCTATGTGGTCTGGGGATGCAAATCTCACCCACCCTGAAACAATATACCAGATACATAAGGATAATATTGACGCTGGTGCTGATATCTTGACAACAAATACATTTAGAACAACGCCACGTACATACTCAAAGAGTGGTCTATCTGATACCGATTCGATCAATAGAGCATATGATAGTTTGAATACTGCAGTAGCATTGGCTAAGCGTGCTTCAGGAAAGGAAACTCTCATAGCGGGTTCCATTGCGCCATTGGAAGATTGTTATTCACCAGAACTTTTTCCGGGATCACCAGCTGCTGAAAATGAGTTTACCCAACTATCAGAATGGTTGTTTAGTGCGGGTGCGGATATCATATTGTATGAGACCATGGGATGCTTAGAAGAGATTAAAGCTGCAACATTTGCTGTCAGATCAATAAATATTCCATGTTGGGTCAGTCTTATCCTAAAAGATAAGGACCATCTATTGGATGGAAGTGACCTGAAAGATGTTATTGAATACTTGTCAATTAATGATGTAGATAGAATTCTGATAAATTGCACACTGGTAACTATTTTAAATGATGCAATTGAACTAATACTTGAAACATGGACCGGTCCATGGGGTGTCTATCCTAATACAGGTGTGACCATGCCAAGCAAAGATGGAAAAATAAAGGAAATGATACCAGATAATGATTTCTCTATTTCGATAAAAAACTATATTGGATTGGGTGCCAGTGTGGTTGGTGCTTGCTGTGGTTCCACTGCAAAGACGATTCAGTTGATAAAAAATATTTCTAAGGATTAATCTATTTGGATGTTCTGCCTGTATTCAAGAATGAATGAGTTTTATAGGTCAATATTAGAAGTAAGAATATATATGATTATTGATCAAAGTTTATCATTGGTGGGTTACCAATGTATATCTCCACCATGTAAGATTCCTTGGGATTGGATTAGTATATATAAGAAAGCCGGGGAAGCTAATTCATTACAAACTTTCTTCCCCGGCCCATATCCTAACTTCCCTTCAGATTACCTAAAACCTTCTGGTTCATCCTTTGCTTTCGCTCCGGCTCGTTAGGTCAGAATTTCGTAGGATCAAGAACAAGTTCTTTTTCCTATTTAATCCTTAATAAAATATAATATTTCCGATCGATATTACCAAGTAATTTGAACAGATATTCATGAGATTTATAAATTAGTATCTGTAAGGAATAACATATAAAATTTGAACTTGTTTATACAATTAATTTTGGAAAATATTAGTTATACCATAATCATTAGTTTCCCATGAGTTCCATTATAATTTTACTGATTTTTTCAGATCTTTTGTTCGGTCAAACCAAAAAAGAACAAATTTTTATAGATTTTCTTGATGCTCGTTATGCTGGAAATGCTGATTCTGCCAAGATGTATCTTGACCCGAACTTTGTTTATAATCATGTCCCTTATGTTGGATTAGGTATTAGCACATACATGGATAACGGACACCTTAAAATTTCATCCGTATCACCTTTCGGTCCAGCAAGGTCACTAATCAGTAAAGATGATATTATTCTTGAAGTTAATGGTATCAAAGCGAGTGAGGAAAATGTGAGATCTGGTATGTTGAACTTTCTTGGTGCAGAAAATGACACGATCAATATTGTTTTGGAAAGCAGTTTGAATCAATTTAATTCTATTGATATTACTCTTGCTCAGAATCAGTTCAAGCAAGGTGTAGATTCATTTTTAAACGATATTCGGAAGTATAATGATCGCTGGTATGAATATGATATAGAGTTATTGGATTATTTTTCTAAGAAAAACAATGTGGTTCTTTACTATCATTGGGAAGGAGTACTAACAGAAGGGGGACCCACTTATCATTGGAGGGCAATGGAGATAATTAAAATGAATCCAAAAGGACGTAAGATAGTTTCAATAGATGCGATCTGGTCCGAGAAGCAATTCAGGGATCAATTCAAATAAGAAAATATCAAATGAATTCCTTAATTATGTTCATCATATTTTTATGGATTATATTATTGGATACTAATATCTGATCATCAAATATTGAATGATCTTCACCATCCATCCTCGATACAGAAGCACCGGCTTCTGTAGCAATTAGAACGCTTGCTGCCGTATCCCAAGGCTTCAGATCAAATTCCCAGAATCCATCCACTATGCCTGATGCAACGTGGCAAACATCAACGGCTGCTGCGCCCAAGCGTCTTACACCCTGTGTAATATCAGTGAATCGCCTGAATATTAACATATTATTTTGCCAATTGCTTTCATGGTCATATCCAAATCCGGTAACAAGTAACGATTGAACCAGCTCACTGGTCATGGAAACATGGATCGGCTTATTATTGCAAAAAGAACCATTACCCGCTGTTGCTGTATAAAGATTCATAGCCGGCATTTCTATGACCACGCCAACCAGGGGCTTATTTTTGTAAAATAACCCTATAGATATACCGAATGAAGGGTATCCATGAACAAAGTTAGTAGTACCGTCCAGTGGGTCAATAAACCAGCAATAATCCGATTCAACAAGTTCCTTCCCTGATTCTTCAGCTATGATGCCGTGATCAGGAAACTGCTCTCTAATTATTGACTTAATTATTTGTTCCGAACGTAGATCTATATCTGTTACAAGATCAGTGCGACCTTTATTATCTGCTATCTTGGGTGATGGCAAGGCATCCATAACAATATTTGCAGCAGTCTTTGCTGCTTCTGTTGCTACATCAAGAATATGTTTGTTATTTAGTTGGGACATGATCCTGGGAGAAATAGTCCCGGGTCATCTTTTTCAGGCTAGTAGATAAAAATATAATCGCGATCAGATTTGGAAATGTCATGAATCCTAATGCTGCATCCCCAAACGCCCAAACAGCCTCTAAGCTGGCAATAGCTCCTAAAAAAACAAATAAAACAAAGACCCAGCGATAAGGAACGATAGCCTTTTCGCCAAAAAGATATTCAGTTGATCGGTCACCATAAAAAGACCAGCTTATAGCTGTTGATATACCAAATAAGAGTACAGATAATGTTACTATCTTATCTCCAAAATTAAAGAACTCGCTAAAACCAGTCTTAAAGGCAAATGAAGTCAACCTACTGCTGTTCTTTAATTCCATACCCTGAAATATTCCTGCATCAATTGAAGACAATAGTTCTTCAGAAGAAGATGCAGTTATGCTGGCAAAATATTGTGTATGCTTCCATGAATCAGTACAAATGATGACCAACCCCGTTAGAGTACAAATAATTATAGTATCAATATATGGCCCCAGCATTGCTACTGCACCTTCACGAACAGGAAATTTTGTTTTTGCAGTAGAATGAGCAATTGCCGCGGAACCCTGCCCAGCCTCATTAGAGTATAGTCCTCTTTTAATTCCCCAGAGCATCGTCAATAATATTCCTCCACTTGTGCCTGCAATAGTGGCAGGTGGATTGAAGGCCATCTGAAAAATCAATCCGATACTTTCACTGATCTTATCCAAATGAATCATTAGAATAAGAGAAGCAGCAACCACATATATGATGGCCATAATCGGTGCCAAGTATCCAGTGACCTTACCGATACGTTTGATTCCACCAATTATAACCATTGCTACAAGAGACGCTAAGATAAGGCCATTGATAACCTGTTGGATCGAAATTTCAAAATTATCGTGAATAGAATGTTTTAAAGTTAAAAAATGTTCTGTGCCTACGATCTGGGCCACCTCTGAATAGATCTGATCTGAGACAGTAAATGCCTGAATGGCGTTACCAGTAGCAAATGAACAAATGATAGCAAAAGCTGCAAAGGCCACCGCTAACCAACGCCATTTCTTTCCCATACCATTTTCAATTGTATACATTGGGCCACCTGCAGTAAATCCTAATGAATCCATTTCCCTGAACTGCATGGATAGTGTGCATTCAGCAAATTTTAATGTTGTGCCGAAAAATGCTGTCACCCACATCCAGAACAGTGCACCAGGGCCACCATAATAGATCGCAGTAGCTACCCCTGCTATATTTCCTATACCTACCGTGGCAGATAGTGCCGTAGTGAGTGCCCTAAAATGATTTAGATCACCATCGTCATTAGGATCATCATAGATACCACGGGTGACATTTATTCCGTGCCTAAGATATTTTATCTGTGGAAATCCTAGTTTAAAGGTAGAATATACACCCGTACCCACAAGAGCTAGTACCATAAGAGGCACTGCACGCATGGTAGGGAAGGACCAAATTGCTTCATAGAATTCTACTCCAAAAACATAGAGTAAAAGTGAGATGATAGAAAACGCTATCAATCCTGCAGTTTTTCGGTCCATCTATTATCCTATAGTTTCAGTAAAAATTAGAGTCTGAGTTTAGACTAAACTGTATATTAGCACAATCCAGAATTGAAAATGAAATCATTCGTAGTTTTTAGCCCAGTATTATGAATATAATATTCCAGAGAACATGTCGAGTATAGTTGCTGGAGTAGATGAGGCAGGTCGGGGTCCATTAGCGGGTCCGGTTGTGGCCGCTGCAGTAATTCTACCTGAGAATAATGAGATAGATGGTTTACGTGATTCAAAAAAATTATCACCAAAACAGCGGGAAGTTCTTTTTGGCAAAATAAAAAATAATGCTATTTCCATCGGAATTGGGCAATCATCTGTTAAGCGAATTGATGAAATGAATATCAGGAACGCAACATTCATGGCAATGCAAAGAGCCTTAGGACATCTTACAATAAAACCTAATAGTGCAATGATAGATGGGGAATCACTTCCTAATCAAATAATCCCCAATGTAGGTATCATTAGAGGAGATGATACGGTGGATTCGATCAAAGCAGCATCTATTGTAGCTAAGGTAACTAGAGATAACTTGATGATAAGATATTCAAAGATATTCCCTGAGTATGGCCTAGATAAACATAAAGGATATGGAACCGCTATGCACATGGAAGCGTTGCGAAAGTATAAAGCCACACCAATTCATCGCAGATCCTTCAAACCAGTTAGGGACAATTTCCCTACTTTGACATGGCTTGACCGCAAAAATCGGATTAAGTGGTTGGGTAAAAAGATTGCAGCATTGTATCTGATGGACATGGGTATTGTAATTGAAAGCTTGAATGAATATTTACTACCATACGGAGAGATTGATATTATTGGTATTGAGAATGGTGATTGGATATTTTCGGTTGTAAGATCTCGGGTAAACAGTGTAAGAGTAACAAACTCGCAATTGAAACAATTCGAGGTAGAAAAGATTAAAATTTCGATAGAAGATTATCTTAGTCAATATTCTGGTCCTCATAATTATCGAGTAGACCATATCGAAGTTTCTTTTGGCAAAAAGAAACCTATCGTTCAACATTACAAGGGAGTGCAATTTGAATTATAATGTAAATTTAAATCTCCACAATATCTGATGAATAAGAAAAAGATCATTTCAGAAACCAAGGCGATCATTATAATTATTATTGTCGCCTTATCGGTGAAGGTCACAATCCTTGAAGCCTATATTGTTCCCACTGGAAGTATGGAGAACACCATTATGACCGGGGATTTTTTGATCGGTAGCAGATTTGTATATGGTATGCGCACACCAGACTGGATCGGTATTCCTTACACGGATATAGGTTTTTTTATTCCCTATATAAAATTTCCTGAATTCAGGCAACCGGCTAAAGGAGATGTCCTTATATTCAAGTATCCTAGGGACAAATATGTTAAATATGTTAAACGATGTGTCGCGGGCCCGGGTGACACACTTCTTGTTAGAGATAAGGATTTTATATTAAATGGAGAAGAGGTTCCACTTCCAATCAATGGAAAATTCCTTTATCCATTAATGCCGGAGTCGATGCGTCAGCAGGGAATATTCTTAAGTTCTGGTCAAAATATTAATAAAGATAATCTAGGTCCGATTCGGGTACCTGCGAAAGGAGACCATTTCACTATAGACCATTCTACAGATTGGAGATTATTACTACCATTGCTAATGATGGAAGGACACACCGCACAATTAATTCACAACGATCAGATTTATGAGTTTACACTACAGGATCCGAATGAAATCTTTCGACGTAAAGGTATACAGTCGGTTTATGAAGATTATTTTCCCAAAGGAAGATTGATCACTCCCTGGTCACGTTCAATCACAAATGACCATTTCCAATATTTGGTGATAGATGATAAACCAGTCTCAACTCTCAAGCAATATACATTAACCCAGAACTATTTCTGGGCTATGGGGGATAATCGTGACGATAGTCTTGATTCGAGATACTGGGGATTCATACCAGAAAATTATATTCTTGGTGAAGCTTTATTTGTTTATTTTTCCCTAAACTTGGATACATGGACACCACGTTTTGGGCGCGTAGGCACCATGATACGGTAAAAACTATCCGTGCGCATCATATTATGCACATGTCTTGTAATACTTGCTGCTGTAAAGATCTCTGTTTGTCCGAAAACCCCACGCATGGTCATGAATTTCAAATACCACGGACCACCCAAAACCGTAATGCCTATTATAATTAAATACCTTGAAGATGAAGAATTCAATATTCAACATTATGCGCCTGAAGATGGTTATATTTTGACGGAGTATAAAAATTATAACCTATCAAGAGGAAATGTGAAACTGGCATTATCGATTCATGTTCATGATCTGGTGGTGATAAGGGGTATTGGAAAAATTGAAGTA
>DCMX01000071.1 GCA_002321855.1 Fidelibacterota bacterium UBA1611
AATAATATTGTCCAAACTGCTGCATCTGCAGGAGAATCCTTAGCAGCGGGAGTGATTTTTACCATTCCAGCATTGGTGTTATTAGGTTATTGGACATCCTTTGACTATTTCGAGGTGGCTAAAATTGCTGCTATTGGAGGAGTTATCGGTGTGTTATTCACGGTCCCGCTGCGTCGTGCTCTCATTCTGGTAGCAAAATTAAAATTTCCGGAGGGAATTGCTACTGCAGAGATCCTGAAAGCAGGAGATGAAGCAAGATCAAGCACAGAAACAGATTCGTCCGATGGGCTCAAAACCATTGGCATAGCAAGTATCGTGGGCGGACTGATGAAACTTGCTCAACAAGGATTCGCTGTGTGGCATGCTACAATTGAAGGAGCAACAACTGTGGGCAGGTCTATTTTTGGTATAGGTTCTGACCTGTCACCTGCGCTGATCTCAGTTGGATACATTGTTGGACGGAATATCGGCATATTGGTTGTGACCGGTGGTCTAATCTCTTGGGCTATCGCAATTCCTATCTACACTGCAATAAACGGGTTTGAAGGTGACCCATTGAAAGCTGCATGGACCATTTGGAACAGTAAGATCAGGTATCTAGGAGTAGGTGCAATGGTTGTGGGAGGAGTCTGGTCACTGGTTAAATTATTGAACCCACTGATAACTGGGGTCAAAGCAAGTATTGATTCAATCCGTCAAAAGAGTAAAGGTAAAGAACTTCAACGTATGGAAAGGGACATACCTATTAATTATGTTGGTATGGCGTTGTTAGCAATGCTTATTCCGGTTTTTCTACTTTATCTAGGAATCATTCAATCAGCTGGAATTGCAGCGATACTAACAATCGTGATGATGGTCTTCGGTTTTCTCTTTTCCGCCGTAGCCAGTTACATGGCAGGAGTGGTTGGATCTTCGAACAACCCCATTTCTGGTGTTACGATCGCCACTATTCTTTTTTCATCCATGCTATTATTAGCGTTATTAGGAACTGGCTCGGGTGTTGGTGCTGCTGGTGCTATTATGGTTGGTGCAGTTGTCTGCTGTGCCGCTGCAATAGGCGGCGATAATATGCAGGATCTCAAAACCGGACAATTGGTAGGTGCTACACCTTGGAAACAACAGGTTATGCAAATTGTGGGCACCGTTAGCGCTGCCATCGTATTAGGACTTGTTCTGGATATCCTCCATACGGCCTATACCATAGGATCTCCTACCCTTTCAGCACCCCAGGCCACGTTGATGAAATCTGTTGCAGATGGTGTCTTTTCTGGCAACTTACCCTGGGATTTTGTCGCCATTGGTGCTCTCATTGGAATAGTGATCATTCTTATTGATATACGACAGGAAATGATGGGTGCCGATTTTCGGGTTCCAGTTCTTGCCGTTGCGGTAGGGATCTATTTACCGATCGAACTATCCGTTCCCATTTTTATTGGAGGAATGATAAATCATATAGGGCAAGGATCTGAAACTGAAAGGTCTGGGCAGAAAAAAGGTCTTTTAATGGCGTCAGGCCTTATTACAGGAGAAGCACTTATGGGGATATTGGTAGCGGTGCCGATTTTCATTACCGGTAATAAGGATTGGTGGCCAACAGTTGATGGATTAACATGGCTGGGGCCCATTGCCTTTCTTGCAGTGATATACTGGCTATATTATACAATAACTGAAAAATGAAGATCACCCAGAGCCTTATAAAGCGGCTTCCCAAAGTGGAATTGCACTGTCATTTGGATGGTTGCCTACGTCCGGAAACAATGGTTGAATTGGCACAGAGATATAATATTCCACTTCCTACTTGTAATGCCGAGGAACTTGGTAATATCATGAGGATCGGGAAAAAACGAGGAAGTTTAGAAGATTATATCAAACGGTTCGACCTTACCCTGGCAGTATTACAGAATTCCACAGCATTGGAGAGAGTTTCTTTTGAGTATGTCGAGGATATTTCAAAAGAAAATGTCCGATATGCCGAGATACGTTTTTCCCCAGCACTACATATACAGAAGGAAATGACCATGGAGAATGCTGTTGATGCGGTGCGAAAAGGTTTGAAACAGGGAGAAAAAGAATTTGGTATCAAGACCAGAATAATTATATGCGGTATCCGAAGCATTTCACCATCTATCTCACTGAAACTTGCAGACCTTGCAGTACGTTATAAACGTAGAGGCGTGGTTGGATTTGACCTTGCCGGTCCTGAAGAGAATTATCCGGCAAAAAAACATCGGGAGGCATTTTACCTGATACGAAATAATAATGTTAATGCAACGATCCATGCAGGCGAAGCTTACGGGCCGGCCTCAATTCACCAAGCGATACATACTTGTGGTGCTAGTAGAATTGGCCATGGAACACGGCTGAAAGAAGATAAAGATCTAATGCAATTTGTTAATAATCATCGCATCACCTTAGAGATCTGTCTCACATCCAATTGGCACACAAAATCAGTCCGTTCCCTGAAATCTCATCCTTTTAAATTCTACTATGATCAAGGGATCAGGGTGACACTTAATACAGATAACAGACTTATTTCGAATACTACACTAACAAAGGAATTTCTACTGGCACATGATATGTTCGGGTTGGGACTTCATGATTTTCGAGAGATAACGATCATTGCCATGAAAAGTGCCTTTTTGAATCACCAGGATCGTAAGATTCTTATCAGAGAAATAGCTGACGAACTGGAACAGGAATTCGGTATCATGCCTGAATACATTCAAGGTAATAAGAACTAAATTGAGAAATATCACAACAATATTTGCATATAGATCAATATTTATACATATTAGTTCTATAATTAACTTTTATTATCTCAAATCAAAAATATAGGAAACCATTGGATCATAAATAAATTTTTCTCCGTCAAATTATAGTTATAATGGATATTCTTTTATTTTACAATCTATTCTATTATCCAAAAATACAGGAGAAGCTAATACATAATTGTCACTATGACAGATTATTGGTAATTGGAACAATTATTGCCATTCAGTTTTCAATTAAAAATAAATGATATTGGGAGTATAAATTGTCGCAACACACATTTCAAACCGAAGTCAGTCAATTATTACATTTAATTATACACTCACTCTATTCACAGAAAGAGATCTTTCTGCGAGAGCTTATATCCAACTCATCGGACGCTCTGGATAAATTAAGATACCTGACTCTTATAAATGATGAATTCAAATCTTTCGATTTTGATCCGAAGGTTCATCTTGAATTTGTGGATGATGAAAATCCTACCCTGACTATTACCGATAGTGGTATCGGTATGAGTAAAAAAGAGCTTCAAGATAACCTTGGCACTATCGCCCGTTCAGGAACTAAGAATTTTCTTTCAAAATTATCGGGTGACTCCAAACAAGATTCTAATCTAATAGGTGAATTTGGAGTTGGTTTTTATTCCTGTTTCATGGTCGCAGACAAGGTTCAAGTTTCCAGCAAAAAAGCTGGTAATAAACAAGCCTGGAAATGGATCAGCGATGGAAATTCAGGGTATGAGATCTCCAAAGATGTAAGAAAGGAGCCAGGCACTTCCATTACATTACATCTCAATGATGAAGGTAAAGAATTCGCGAACCGCTGGAAAATAGAGAACCTGGTCAAGAAATATTCTGACCATATTGCTTTCCCAATCTTTCTGACATTTGACAACATCGAATATGACAAAGAGGGCAAAGAAAAAAGCCGAAACTCAAAAACAGCGCAAATAAACGAATCAAAAGCGTTCTGGATACGTTCTAAGACCGATCTAAAGAAAAAAGATTATAATGAATTTTATAAGACACTTTCTTCTGATTCAGAAGATCCATTTGACTGGATCCACTTTAAGGCTGAGGGCAGTTTAGAGTTCACGATCCTATTTTTCATTCCAAAAAAAGCACCAATGGATATATACAGGTCTGACTATCGTTCCGGGGTAAAACTTTATGTCAACCGCGTGTTCATCACTGATGATGATAAAGAATTGCTGCCATCCTGGCTTCGTTTTGTCAAGGGTATAATAGATTCTTCCGACCTACCACTAAACGTCAGTCGTGAGATACTTCAACAGAACCGCATCATGGCAAAGATCAGGTCTAACTCGGTAAAGAAGGTCTTGGATAAGCTGAATACTATAGCAAAGAATAAAAATAAGTATTCAGAATTCTATAATGAATTCGGTCGTTTGATAAAAGAGGGTGTCTATCAGGAATTTGAGCATAGGGAAGCACTAACAGAACTCCTGAGATTCAAGTCCACAAACGCAGATGGATATGTCTCGTTGCAAGAATATGTTGAGAGAATGGAAACTGACCAGAATTCCATTTACTATATCACAGGTCATAATGAGATCTCCCTTCGAGAATCTCCATTGCTTGAGATGTATACTGAAAAAAATATAGAGGTACTCTTATTAGATGATGAGATAGATGAGATCATCATTCCATCTGTTCCAAAGTATGATGAGAAAGAACTAAAATCTGTCAATCGGAGTGGTGCCGCCGATGAATTAGCAAAAGATTCAGATAAAGATACTTTAAAAGAAATGATACCTCTTATCAAAAGAATCAAGAAGATCTTGGGTGATAAGGTAAAAGATGTAAAAATATCTAACCGCTTGAGTGACTCGCCATCCTGCATCGTGGCTGATGAAAATGATCCTACCTCGCAAATGCAGGAGATCATGCGTTCAATGGGCCAAGCTGATTTACCAACCATACGGCCAATATTAGAGATCAACCCAGACCATGCAATCGTTAAAAAAATGAAAACAAGGTCCAAAGGGAAAGTTTTTGAAGATGTTTCTCTCCTATTATACGAGCAAGCCTTGATCCAGGAGGGGGTCCAATTAGAAAATCCATCAAAATTTGTAAAACGCTTGAACTCAGTCATCACGAAATCACTATAAAAATAGGATCTAATTCCTAAAATTCTATATCACAGATATCTAAAAGACTTTTCAATATGGAATGATTTTACTGGGCGAATTAGAGAAGCGCTATTTCTTCCAAGATACACAGATTATCTAATAAAAGAATAAAAAGATATCATTCTCTGATCACGGTCACCTTAGAGAATGTATTATTCGACGCACCATAAATTGCCAACAAATAGACACCGCTTGTTACATAGATTCCATTATTATCTTTCCCATCCCATAGCAACTGATCACCATCTGTACTAATTCCCTGACTGGGAATATTTCGAACCACATGCCCATCCAGGGTCATGATTTTCATAGAAGAGTTTTTTAATAGCCCGCTAACAACCATGGGCTTATTAGCAGGAATCCTGAACGGGCTTGGGAATATCTTGATATTATTATAATTCGCGACAGCTGTTCCAAATGGTATTCTCAAGATATTCACTCCTTTACTGGTCGCGATATATGCCAAACTCTTTTCAGCATCAAATGCGATATCAGTTATCTCATCGGACAGGAGCGGGCTATTACTTGCTCGAAGACCATTGATATCGGGCCATGATGTAGTATTCTCTAATAAGATATGTACACCCTGTGATGGTGAATGCGACCAGATATTACCATGTGGATCCACCTTAAGTTCAGCACCTTCACCAAATGATAGATTTGGAAAATATGGATATAGGTTCTCACGAAGTACGGGATTGTTGGCGTCACTTTGGACATCAAAATAATTAAGACCTGTTGGGGTCAGATAATACAGACGATCATTCTTACCCATAGCCACCGACCAGACAGTTTCACCAGAAATGATTTTCGACCAGTTAAAATTGATCGGGTCCACGGGTGTTCCATTATAATAAAGCATAAATAATCCCCCATTGGGGTAAATACCCAGATTGGCTTCTTCAGCCATGAAAGCACATACCCATGCTCTGTTCCAACGATCGAACGTGATCCCATTGGGAGACTGACTGATCTTTACGGAAGTTTCTCCAGAACCATAAGACCACCACTCACCCTCTGGATTACGCACATGGATCGGAACGTTTTTATTGATAACATATGGATTTACAACCCACAAGTTACCTTCAACATCAAATTCTACATCCTTGACCACCATATACGGGTCTGAAACCGACTGAGTAGTAAAATACCCAAGAACGGTCGTATCAATAACGGTAACATCTTCAGGGTTATCTATATCAATGATCAGAACCCCTCCACCCCTTTTATACGGGTTGAATTTTTCCGGGTAAACTCCGCGAATACTACAATAGACCTTACCATCAGGTCCTTCTTCAATATCAGCAACATACGCCCCAAAATCATATTCTATCGTATCAGCAACAAATGTATTATAATCATAGCTCGAATGAATCACCTGCGAGTTCTCCCGAAGGATCTCTAATATATTGCGCCAGCCTTGGTCTTCCAAAATGCTCAACCCCCATGCACTTGCACCTACCAAGCGCCCATCCTTCAATATTGTAATTGCTGAAAATTGTCCAGTTCGTGGCGCATTAGGGATCTCCGATCCCAACACCCAGTTTACTGTATCCACATTGACAAGACCCATGATCGACCCTACGAAAATCCTACCTTCATTACCAAATGCGATTGAACGTAAATCATAGCGATGTGATAGCACTTCAAGAGCTATTTTCTTGCGATATATTTTCTTTCCCTTGATACCCCAAAGATAATTCTTACTATCAAAAGCCAAATATTCAAAATTAATTGGTGTGGTCATTGTTTGCTGATCAATCAATGAAAGATCATCATAATGGAAGGTATATAAAATACCTTCATGGCTCAATGTAGCAGACGATTCTAAAAACGCAATGGCACTAACATTACCGTCCAATTCTGGAAAAGGAATGCTCCAATTAGCCGGGTCTTTTAGATTTTCAGAAATGTCTCCCATCCATAAACCGTTCCCGGTTCCTAAAAATATCTTTGAACCGTGTACGCTAAATGCGTTGATATTACCTATGCTTATAGGAAAATTGCGGAAAATGTCTCTGTATGACCATTCGTCATCAATATATATCCATTTCATCAGACCAACATCCTGTCCCTGGATAAAAGCAGCAAATGCCAAACTATCACCGATCCAAAAAGCTGTTACTTGTGTTAGGCCGAAATCAAAAATGTTGACCGAAATCTTTTTTATTGGATCATATATCTGAACAAAACCATTGGGAGTGTTTCCCCCAAGCCACAAATGGCCATTGCTATCATCAGCAATGGCCGCAATATCTACTCCAATGATTCCATCAATTGTAGTTAGAGTTGTGAACTTGTCATCTGTGCTTACTAATAAACCACCGGCAGTGACGCAATAGACCGTGTCATTACTAAACACCATATCATGAATATTTAGTGGACATGTCAAGGCGTCCCAATCACCAATTCTTACCTGGGAAAATGAAAAGGAAAGAAATAAAAATATTAATGATGCCCTGAAGAGCATCAGGATGGAAAAGGAGCTGGTATAAAGCAAAGTATGAATATTGCCAAGCTGGTGGCACCGATCCATTTCTCCCGATTGGTCAGTGGATCTTCGATATTGTATATTGGAGGATGTTTCGTGGTGCGCATGAGTAGAAGAATTAGTAGACCCCAGACCAGCCAATTCAGTGAAAAATAGCTCATTGGAATCAATAACAGTAAGACATATTTTGCTAATATGTTGAATCTTTCCCCTAATAACGCATAGGCAATGTGCCCGCCATCTAGTTGACCGATGGGCAGTAGGTTCAACATTGTAACAAGCAGACCGATCCACCCGGCAAATGCAACAGGATGCAATATCACATCTTCCGTAGAACCCAAGTCTGGGAATAAACTCAAGGTAAGGAGTTTCATCAAAATGGAGTCACCTAATTTTATTCCACTACTGGAAATCGTCTCGATCACCTGAGAATGGCGCAGACCCCAGACCAGGGCCGGCACGGCAACGATAAATCCAGCTATGGGTCCGGCAGCACCAATTTCAAGCAATGCAATACGGTGCTGGATCGGTGCCCTGATCTTGATGAATGCTCCAAATGTGCCAATAAAAGTTGGTGCTGGAATAAAATAAGGCAATGAAGTATCAACTTTATGTTTACGGGCTAGAAAATAGTGGCCTGACTCGTGGCAACCCAGAATCATCATCAGTGCAAATGAAAAAGAGACACCTTTGCCCCAATCACTAAGATTTGCAAATGGATTCCCACCTGCCATCATCGAACCAGCAATAACAGTTGTAATGACTGTCAATAAAAACAATATAATGTGAATAGGTGGTATCGTTGGCAATTGAATAATGATGGGCTCTGCTTCCTTCTCAACATTCAGCACCAATCCTGTATCATCTTTTTGAATCACCATATTAAACCCCGAATGGCGAACTGCATTTAACAGGTTTTTCTGGGTCACATCAGAAAGCATCCGGCCACGAATACTCCATCGTCCATCTTTCTCCATCACATTTTGAACAATAAAAAATGGACTGATCCGATGGAGAATGTTATTCAGATCTCTTTGTGGCATAATGCACTTTAAATCTACTTCATACTACCCAGCGTGGACAAAGGTTTCCAAACCTTTCACTTTTGTATTTCAATAATTTCTGCCAATTTTCAGTATGTTCAGACCCATAATCTATATCATCGCTGTCTTAAGTACCCTTTTCCCCCAGAGTGATCTACCATTCGAGATCGATATACGGACCCGTATTATTAATGATTCAAAGCTACTGGTCAATGTTCAGGTGACAAATCTTGTTGATAGACCACTTGATTACCTGGAAGGATTTATTCGTGAAATTAACAGTAATGGCGAATTACTTGACGAAAAACGGATGGTCATTATTTACAGTTACGAACCACCTTTACAGACAGGTTTCTCATCGACAAAAAGTATTTCATATCCGTTGCCGGATGGAAAACCAAATTCCCATGAATTTTATATATCAAAATTGAAGTTTATCGGTGAATCTCGGGTATTCACCTGGCACCCAAAGGTGGGGTTTATTAGAATAGACTAAGGGCTCTTGGCCCTATGTTTCAAATATTTTTCTTCGATCAGCCGACTATAATTCAAAGTATCCAGGTCAATTACTAAACTATTGACCCATTCCCTAGACTCTCTGATATAATCATCAATAATATTCAGCGGTACCCGTTGCGCATAGAGATTAGAAATAACCACTGCTGAAGGTATAGGAATATAGCTGTTCAGTGGGTCATTATAAAAATGGTCCAAGCTCTTGACCAGTTCACGAACAGATAGATAATCGACATTTTCTCCAAAAACATCATTGGCCAAGGTAGCATTTTCATCCCAGGTCTTCAAGTATCCATAAAGCCGACCATCCAGAACACCATGAAGATAGGACCTTTTCACACGGGATTCCATTTCTGTGTCATGACCTACATTCTTAGCGACCCTATTCCAGTCCCGACCATCCCAAAACAACCGGTTTTCCTGGCCAAAAATGATTACGGTAAAGAAAATTAATAGTGTTAGAATTTTCTTCTTCATATTGGTTGATTTTACGAAAATTCAGTAGACTTCACGACAACCGTTTTAATATTGACAAATTCCAACATGCCCTGAACAGATAGTTCTCGGCCATAGCCGGACGCCTTGACACCACCAAAGGGTAATCGCGGATCGGACTTAACAAAATCATTCACAAAGCACACCCCAGCTTGAAGATAGTTTTTGGCCAATTTTGTTCCTCGCTCAATATCCGCAGTGAATACTGCCGATCCCAGCCCAAATTCAGTTTGGTTTGCTAATTCAAGAGCTTCCTGCTCATGCTCCGCAATCGTCACTACAAAAACAGGACCAAATAACTCTTCATCAAAAGCAGGCATGCCAGGTTTAACATCGGTCAATAATGTAGGTGGATAGAAGGCGCCATCGCCATCAGGAACCCCCCCCCCAAGAAGTAGTATAGCGCCAGCATTAATGGAACGCTTCACTTGGTCATGCAACTCATCCCGAGCATCTATCGATACCATCGGACCAATGTCCACATCATCCATAGGGTCACCCATGATCTTCAATTCGAGAGAACGCCGAAGAGAATTAATGAACTTGGATTCATTTTTTTGAGTAACGATCAATCGCTTGGCAGCGATACAACTTTGCCCAGCATTCAACATGCGGCCAGCCGTGCATGCTGCCACAGCCTGATCCAGATCAGCATCATCCAAGATCACATAAGGATCACTCCCACCCAGCTCCAGTACGGTCTTTTTCAAGCATTCTCCAGCTTTTGCGGCTACCGCCTTTCCAGCAGGTGTACTGCCGGTGAGGGTTACACCTGCAATACCAGAATGCTCTATAACTTTATTAACCCTTGAACCGGGGATAGAAAGATTTCGGAACAGATTTACAGGAAACCCCGCGTCTAAAAATACCGATTCAATGGAATTGGCACAGGACTGTACATT
>DCMX01000232.1 GCA_002321855.1 Fidelibacterota bacterium UBA1611
TATCTGGGCTATGTGGGTTTTTCTGTTCCTTTTGCTTTTGCTATTGCAGCATTGGTCACAGGAGATACCAGTCCTTTATGGATCCGTTCTATTCGTAGATGGACACTTGTAGTCTGGCTTTTTCAAAGTGCTGGTGTTATCCTGGGTGGTTGGTGGGCCTACCAAGAGCTAGGTTGGGGTGGTTATTGGGCCTGGGATCCAGTTGAAAATGCATCTTTCATGCCCTGGTTGACAGGTACAGCTTTTCTGCATTCTATAATAATCCAGGAAAAGAAAGATATGTTAAGGATCTGGAATATTGTTTTAATCGTATTAACATTCTCACTCTGTATTTTTGGTACTTTTTTGACTCGAAGCGGTGTTATGTCTTCGGTCCATTCATTTACAGCATCTAATCTTGGCCCCCTTTTCCTTGGATACGTGTTTTTTATTTTATTTTCTTCAATAGGGTTGATCTTATACCGTAGAACAGAACTTAGATCTGAAAGGAGGATTGAATCTTTCACATCCCGTGAGAGCGGATTTTTATTTAACAATGTCATTTTTGTGATTATCTGTTTTGCAGTATTCTGGGGAACAATTTTTCCAGTGATCTCAGAAGCAGTGACAGGAACGAAAATAACAGTTGGCGCACCTTTTTTTAATAAGGTCATTACTCCTATCGGATTATTCCTTCTATTTATGACCGGGGTTGGTCCAATGCTTGTTTGGCGACGTACATCAAAAAAAGCTTTCATTCGGAATTTTTCTGTGCCTATTGCTATCGGCTTGGTCTCGCTTTTAGGAGGGTTGATTCTTGGCATAAAGGGTTATGTTGTTATTTCAATTGCATTGATTGGGTTTGTTATGTCTGTTCTTCTCGAAGAATTTATCCGTGGAATCAAATCTAGAAGAAGAGTTAAGAATGAGCCTGTTCTAACAGCTCTGGTTTCAATGGTTAGCAAGAATCGGAGCAGATACGGAGGATATATTGTACACATGGGAATTGTTTTCATGTTCGTCGGATTCACTGGCCGTGCATTCAATCAAGAATTAGAGTTCCCCATAAAAAAAGGTCAGTCTCAAAAAATTGGATCATATCAGATCCAATTTGTTTCTCTTAAAGAATTAGAAAGACCGAACCATTTTGCATGGGTTGCCGGATTAAATGTTTTTAATGAACAGAAAGAAATCATTACACAACTCTTTCCTGAAAAACGTATTTACTTCCACCGAGATCCAAACCCGGACCGGCGACAGCCGCACAGTGAGTTATCAATATATTCCACTATTCTTAAAGATTTCTATTCTATTTTTTCTGGAATAGATATTGAAGAAGAAATTGCTTATATAAAGATAATGATAAACCCATTGGTCTGGTGGGTTTGGTTAGGAGGCTGGGTATTGGTTGCTGGTACTTTGATCAGTCTATGGCCCCAAAAGGAGTAAAATGGAATTATTATCTCCACTGTTAATTATATTTTTTTTTACCATTGGAATTATATTTATAGCACAGCCTCTTTATGGTTCTAATATTTCAGTCCCGCCAAAAGTTTTTGATATTGATACATTCAAGCGAAAGAAAAAGATCCTATACAGGCAAATAAAAGAACTAGAAACTGATTTTTCCATAGGTAAGGTTTCAATAGATGATTACAAAGATACAAGAGATAGACTAAAAATGGATGTCTCGGCGGTAATTCGAGAAATAAGGAAGACTTCTTCATAATGCAGGTTGATATTTCTGGTATTTGTAAATCTTTTTACTTACAAAATGTATTAAGCAATTTATCTTTTTCGCTCTCTTCTGGTTCTGTGACCTGTTTACTTGGATCAAATGGTTCTGGCAAAACCACAACACTTAAACTGCTATCATCAATCACTTCGATTGGTTCAGGGAAAGTTTGTATAAACGGGAAAGAGATTTCTCCCAGTGACCCTTTATCTAGACAGTATTCTTTATATGTTGGACATAATGCATCCCTCTATCCGTCCTTAAGTGGGAAAGAAAATCTATTATTTATCATGGGACTATATGGGTTACATGCCAACAAGGATAAAATACGTGAATGTCTCGGATATTTATCTCTGGAAAACCATTGCAATAAACAAATTAAATTTTACTCACAGGGCATGTTACAAAGGTTGAAACTGGCGATGGCAGACCTAATTCCTACACCGATATTATATTTGGATGAACCTTTAAGTGCTCTGGATCAAGAGGGGACAGATCTGTTTAATGACCTTATTATCAAATGGAAAAACATTAATAGAACAATGCTGATTGCTACACATAATATCGATTGGGCATTAAATGTTGTAGATCGCATTATTATCTTAAAAAATGGGCACATTGATTTAGATGTTAGTTTGAAAGGAATGTCTAAAGAAGAAGCAACCTCTTATATCAAAGGAAATGGTTGATGGGTAATCTAATCTGGAAGGAACTGATCAATGAATGGAGATCTCGAGAAATAGTTACTTCCATGTTTATATTTGGTCTTACAATAACATTGATTTTTGCCCTTGCATTTAATGTATCACCTATTATGTTCCGTCAATTTGCTCCTGGTTTACTTTGGGTTGTGATCTTATTTACATCTGTTTTGGGATTAAACAGGCTCTTTTCCTATGAGCGAGACATGGATGCCCATTGGAGTTGGATCAGTGCTCCTATAGACAGGGGTTATGTTTTCATTTCAAAAGTATTGGTTGGATTCATTTTTTTATCCATAGCAGAATTATTATTTATTTTTCCTTTCTTTCTTTTTCTTAATATAGATCTTTCTTTTTCTTTCCCATTGTTATTTGTTACTCTGGGTCTGGGAAATGGTGCGATACTGTCTATAGGTTGCCTGATTTCAGGACTTGCTTTACGAGCTGATTTACGTGAAGTACTAATTCCTGTTTTACTTTTTCCAATAGCATCACCGGTCATCATTGCAGCAACTAAAAGTACTGTATTTATATTTCAAGATAAGCCTTTTGGGGAATGGAGAATATGGATTCTAATTCTCCTTACATTCTTACTAATCTTCGTGCTTTTAGGGTATTTACTTTACGATCAAATTGTGGAAGATTAGTGTCATTTTTCGCATTACAAATGAATAAGACCCATTTTTTATTAGGGATATTATTATCTGGGGTCAATATTTTTCTTATCCTGACTATAGCACCTCAAAACCAGCTTCAGGCTGATTTTGGGAATATTTTCTATATACATGTTCCGGTAGCATGGACAGCATTTATCGGATATTTATTTGTGATGGTATTCAGCATTTTATTTCTTTGGAAGAAGGAACAAATCTGGGACCATTATGCTTTAGCAAGCGCTGAAGCAGGAACACTGTTCATGTTCCTGGTATTATTAACAGGACCAATCTGGGCCAAACCTGCTTGGGGACATTTTTGGGTTTGGGAACCGCGTTTGACAACAAGTTTGATTCTTTTTCTGATATTCTTAGGATATTTTATGCTCAGAGAATTCGGCGGTAATCCAGAGCAGGTATCACGTTATGCCGCGGTATTAGGCATCATAGCCTTCATTGATGTGCCTATAATATTTCTTTCGGTGAAACTCTGGTTGCCAGAATTGCAATCACACCCACAAGTAGGCCAATATTTTATAAATGCTGGAATCATGCCATCATTAATGATTAACTATTCGTTATTATCTCTATTAGTGATTATTTCATTCATGATTCGATTCCGAGTCCATATACTAAAAAGATTGGAAGAGAGAAACATAATATGATGTATCTTTTATTCGCCATTATTTCTGTATATGGATCTATTCTGTGTTGGGTTTTTATCCAGGTTCGTTTAGAAAAGAAATTGAACATGAAAAAAAAGGATTGATTTATATGGAACGAAAAATTATTCATATTATTGGTACGGGTACGATAGGTGAGCCCTTAATTGGATTGCTGTGTGATTACCGTGATCAGTTAGGTATCGATGAAGTGACATTTCACAAGAATTCTGCATTGAAAAGAGATAGCTCAAAGGTCACTGACCTTTTAAAACGAGGTGCTAGGCTTGCGGTTGATGATGAGAAGTTAATTGAATTTAAAAAAATTGGTCTGGAACCAGAACTTGAAACAGAAGGTGCTATTAAACGTTCTTCAGTAGTAATTGATTGTACGCCAAAAGGTATCGGGCATAAGAATAAAGTAAAATATTACCAAAAATTTTCTGATAATGTACGAGGCTTCATAGCACAGGGAAGCGAAGATGGTTTTGGGAAAAAATATGCACGTGGGATTAATGATAGCGCATTAGATTCGGAAGACAGATTTATTCAAATTGTCTCGTGCAACACCCATAATATTTCCTGTATATTAAATAATTTAGCGGTATATGATGATTCGGAAAATCTAGTAGATAGTCGATTTGTGTGTATCCGGCGAGCTAGTGATTTAAGTCAAGAAGGGAGTTTTATTGCTGCTCCCCAGGTAGGAATCCACTCTGATGAGTTATATGGGTCACACCACGCAAAAGATGCATTTGGGTTATTTCAAACCCTTGGTATGGATTTGAACATATTTTCTTCGGTAATGAAAGTGAACAGTCAATATATGCATGTTCTATGGTTTATGATTGTAGTTAGAGAACCCATTACCCTAAATGAGGTAAAGGAAAAGCTCTATAGTAATCCATATGTTGCTATGACTACTAAAGATATGACCAGCACGGTTTTCTCCTTTGGGCGTGACCATGGGCATTTTGGTCGAATCTTGAATCAGACAGTAATTGTGGAACAGTCCCTCAATATTCGTAATAATCATGAGATTACCGGTTTCTGTTTTACACCACAAGATGGTAATTCTATTCTGAGTAGTATATCTGCTGCTGAATGGATGTTGTACCCTCGTTCCTATCATGATAAGATCCAATGTTTTTCAAAGTTTTTCTTTAACTATATATAAGTATAAAAAGTAAACAAATTATAGTTGAATAGTTCTATACTATACAAATTTTGCATGGAATAAGTTTTATTTCGTCTTTTCTTTAAACTACTACCATTATTCCAACCTTTATTTAATCTTAAAAAATCTAGAGCTATTATCAATAGATTCACTAAAATGGATTATACACGATTCATACGGGGTTTGGAATGAGTTGAAATTGAAGTATTATTTTATATTATAAGTTTAGATAGCATTTATATGGCTATTACAATGAAACAAGATTTATTGCGGAAGTAGATCATCGATTTGAAAAAGATAAAATAGCAATCAATTGGTTTACAGTCGGTTTGATTAATGATAAAAAGAATTTTGGTCCATTATTTATAGTATCTTGAATACGGTTCTATCATAATTATTTCTAAGGAGATGTCCGAAACCCATTTTCACTTCTCTTATTAAGTCAAGTAAATTCTGGAAGATGAAGCAAATCCCTTTATTGAATATAGATAAGGTCTCAGCTGATCCGTTTAGAAATCAATTTATAGATCATTTACAATTTCTGTTAAATGGTATAGAAAAACAAAAATTTCTACTGGCAATATCGGGTGGTCCAGATTCGATGGTTTTACTGACTTTGTTTAAATCTATTCAATTACCAAATTCAGCGGAATTTGTGATTGGTCATGTAAATCATCATTTACGTAGTGATAGTAATAAAGATCAAGCATTTGTTCAGATTATTGGGGAAGAATGGAGAGTTCCTGTTTTTATTCGACATATAGAACCCCAATCCATTAAAAAAAATGAGAGTATCGAAGCGTGGAGCAGGGAAAATAGATATTCTGTCTTAGAAAAATTAGCTATTGAATCCGGTTATCATTGGATTGTCACGGGGCATCATGGAAATGATCAAGTGGAAACTGTTCTTATGAACCTATCGCATCATACCGGAGTCATAGGACTCGGGGGTATGAATGCCAAACAAGGTAAGATATTACGACCATTACTGCCATTTTCTAAAAACGAGTTGA
>DCMX01000106.1:0-1112 GCA_002321855.1 Fidelibacterota bacterium UBA1611
ACCGTAAAAATATTTTGGACCCACTTTCCAAATACAATACCTAAATAATTTATTATAGATAAAATCATGATTAGAGCCAAAGCAAATATCTGTCCACCAGATATTGAAAAACTACCAACACCTATTATAATATTTTGGGTGGACAGGCTGGGATAGAATGAGCCCACATGTTCTGCAACAGCAACAGCAATTGCTGCATTTGTTCCCGATATATAAGCAACAAATGCTATCCAACCAAACAGAAAACCTGGTAATTGACCATATGCCTCCCGTAGAAAAACATATTGTCCGCCGGCTTTTGGCATTGCTGCACCCAGTTCAGCGTATGTCAGTGCGCCAGCAAGCATTTGCAATCCGCCCAAAACCCATGCCAGTAATATCAACGATGCAGATGGGATTGCCTCCGCCATTAGTCCTGTAGTCATGAAAATACCTGAACCGATAACAATGCCGATCACCATCATTGAGCTGTCAAATAGCCCAAGCTGACGTTTAAGTTTTGTGGAATGGTCTTTAGCTTCTATCATTAAATAAAGGAGAGAATTTAATCTTCAAGAGAATGTGGAGAACACCTTATATTATCTATCTATGCATAGTCCTGCAAAATATATAAATAGTGAGAAATATCCCCTTGATCATCCAGATTCTGATGATTGGAAAAGCTTGGTAGATCAATGTAAATCTTCATTGGAAGAAACGGGCGCTTGTATTCTTAAGGGATTTGTTCATCAACCAATTTTGGAAAGGATGGCGCAAGAGGCCGATCAGTCCGTTCTTAAGTCACATTTTTGTAAGGATAACCATAATGTTTTTTTCGAGGATAATGATGCTTCTTTACCAAAAGATCATCCATTGAGGATTCGGGAGAATACGTCCCTTAACTCTATACCTTATGATCTCATGGACACCAAAGATGCTCTGCATCAACTCTATAATTGGGATCCTCTTATGAACTTTCTATCTTCAGTTTTAGGCCACACTTTGTATCACATGGCAGATCCCATGGCCGCACTAACAGTCAACTGTATGAGTGAAGGTCAGAATCATGGCTGGCATTACGATGAATCCCAAGTAACCATTACTCTGTTAATACAAAAACCTGAAGCTGGCGG
>DCMX01000106.1:1413-2025 GCA_002321855.1 Fidelibacterota bacterium UBA1611
TGTTAATACAAAAACCTGAAGCTGGCGGCGTATTTGAATGCGTTCCTGATCTGAGAAAATTCGATACAGATGATTATTCAAAACTGGGAGCTATACTGAAGGGCTCTGATGAAGGGTTAGTACCTTTGAATGTTGAACCTGGAGATTTACTTATTTTTGCAGGATTTTATTCCTTGCACCGTGTTACACCGGTTATGGGTAAAACAGCTCGCTATGTAGGCACATTGTGTTATAAGGACAAGCCAAACGTTATGAACAGTCCGGAAGTACAAAGATTATTCTATGGACGGGTTAATCAAGGTTGATCACTGATTCTCAGATTAAAGAATTTTCTCAAAATGGCGCAGTTGTACTGAAAAACGCATTTTCTTCAAAATGGCTGTCTCTATTAGCAAAAGGCATCGAAAAGAATAGAAAAGACCCGGGACCCTATGCGTGTCAATACACCCCGGAAAATAAGGAAGGGGATTTTTACGATGATTACTGTAATTGGAATCGCTTTGATGAATACCGAGATTTTTTATGTAACTCTCCGGCCGCAGAGATTGCAGGACGCATCACCAAGTCCGAGCAAATACGAATTTTTCATGAACACATATTAGTAAAGGAACC
>DCMX01000106.1:2270-4426 GCA_002321855.1 Fidelibacterota bacterium UBA1611
TAACTCTCCGGCCGCAGAGATTGCAGGACGCATCACCAAGTCCGAGCAAATACGAATTTTCCATGAACACATATTAGTAAAAGAGCCGAAAACATCAGAACACACACCCTGGCACCATGATCAACCCTATTACTGTGTGGATGGAGATCAGGTTTGTAGCATTTGGTTACCGTTGGATCCTGTGTCAAGAAAAGCAGGACTTGAATTTATCGCCGGATCACACGCTTGGGGAAAAATGTATATGCCAAAAAAATTCCTGACAAATGAGGAGTATGCCTATAAACCAGATAGTTTTGATTCCATTCCAGATATAGAAGCCAATCGTGATAAATACGAGATTTTATCTTGGGATTTAGAGCTGGGGGATTGCATTGTGTTTCACTTCAAAACCTTACATGGAGGGCCAGGAAATCTCAGTCAGCGTGCTCGCCGTCGTGCTTTTAGCTCTCGCTGGATTGGTGACGATGCTGTTTTTGCGGATCGGCCCGGTGAAACATCACCTCCTTTCCCCGAATTATCATCTTTTAAGCAAGGTGATCCTCTTGATCATCCGCTTTTTCCTGTTTGCTGGGAAAGATAATTTTTTAACCTACTGTCCCAGGCAAATCGTTTTAATTATATTAATTGAATACTGTTGAGCCGGGTGTATATCTTGACCCTGAGATGAAGAAATATACTAGGAAATTAACCCAGCCTTTTTCAGATGGTGGGCGGTGTTAAACACAGCTGGCAGAGCCACTTCCAATATCTCCATGTCTTCAGAGCATTTTGACAAACTGTGCTTCATGTTACCAGGTACAATAAAGGAGTCGCCGGCGGTAAGCAATTCTGAATCCTTTTGATCGCAATTGAACTCAGCAGACCCATTCAGCAGGAACGTGAAAAGCAAATCTGCATCATGGGAAACGAATTCAGAATGTGGTTGGTCAACAGGACGAGCGACATGTACTCCAGCCAAACCATCTGTGGCAGTAGCAATACCAATATCCCGAGCCTCAAAACCTTCCATCCGCCACGGTTTCCATTCTGCTTTGGCGGCTTCATGTCGAATAAAATGTTGTCCGTTAAACAGGCGTTCGGGGTTGACTGAAGATGTTGGTAACTCTAATTCGTGATCTACACACGTTTCATGATCAGCGGGGCAAGTAAGTTCGATCACTTCCATGCCTTGGGAACTTTCCAATACCTGATGCCTAATATGGGGCGGCTGGAGAACACAGTCGCCTGCCTCGATAATAAATGGTTCACCCTGGTCTTCATAAACGAGTCGAGCCCAGCCTTTGTAGCAATAGATCATCTGAAATAATATTTTGTGATAATGGACATAGTCCGGTACAGGACCACCCTCCAGAATCCTGATGTGGGATACAACTGCATAGCCACCTTGTCGATCGGGGATAAGATCACGGTACCGCATTCCAGCCCGGCCTTCGCTCCATTGGTCGGTGTCACTCATTTTACTGAGTACAAAAGTTTGTTTTACGTTAGGAATATTAAGCGGAGGGTTGGCCTCAATAAGACTGACTCGGGTCCCGTTTGGTGCCGTTAATTCCAACTTACCATCAGCAACAGTGGCGGGATCTGAACAGAGCAGGTTGATAGAACCAGGGTCTGGATTATTTCCCGGTTCTAACCGGAGGCGGATACCGTGGCCGCTAATGACAGCAATGGAAGGCTTTTCAGCGGGAGCAATAGACTCCATTTTGAATCCCAGCTTGTCAATGAAGAACTGGAGTGTTTCATCCAAGTTGTTGCACGGAAGTAGTATTTCTGCTGTTTCAATATTCTCTTTATCCAGGGTGATCATCAGGATTGTTACGAATTAATAATGAACATATTCCTGTTCATTTATTGTTCGAGTTTACATAACCAACCATAAAATTCAACAAGGATAATGTGTAACTTTTCCTGATCAGTATTATGATTAGCATCGATCGCAACTGGATATGATTCTGTGGAACAGGTTTACAGCTAATGTTCTATATCTACCAAAGATATGATTGTATTTTTGTTTATCTTGTGCACTGAATATGGCTGAAGATTCAAAATACTCTAATATTCTACCAAGTCTCATTGCCGGACTCGTCAATGGTATCATATTCGTGGTCTCTGCCATGGCTTTGGGAGCCCTTATCTTTACCGGTGAATTGTCCAGT
>DCMX01000102.1 GCA_002321855.1 Fidelibacterota bacterium UBA1611
TCCATTCGAACAAGATACCGATCAAATACGTCACCATTCAAACCAATGGCTACATCAAAATCAAACTCGTCATATCGGGAATATGGTTCATTTACCCGGATATCCCACTCTATCCCTGATGCTCTTGCCATCGGTCCTGAGATACCATATGAAATTGCATCTTCCTTTGAGATAATGCCAATGTCCTTGGTCCGATTTTGCCATATTCTATTCTTATTCAATAAAGTTTCAATATCATTGGAAACTGTATCAACTTCATCAAGTACTTTTATAACAGCCTCACCATATCCCTCTGGGATATCCCTTATCAGACCACCCACCAGCGTATAACTAGTAGTGAGCCGAGTTCCCGTGGCCATTTCAAAAAGGTCATAAATATCCTCTCTTAGCCTGAAGCCATAAAGGAAAGCAGTCATTGCCCCCAGGTCCACTGCCAGCATACCCACGTTCAATAGATGGTCTGCGATACGGCTTAATTCACACATTAATACCCGGATATATTCAGTACGTTTTGAAATATCTATTCCAATTAATTTTTCAGCTGCTAATGCAAATGCAACATTATTACAGAGGGGTGACAGATAGTTCATTCGGTCAGTAATTGTGATATATTGATTGAAATCCAGATCCTCTCCTAGTTTTTCAAAGCCAGAATGGAGATATCCGATCTCAGGTGTCGCTTTTGTCACTGTCTCTCCTTCCAACTCCATAAGGATCCTAAGGGTACCATGGGTTGCTGGGTGCTGAGGCCCAAAATTGAGGATCATTTTATCGGTTTCAAGCAGTTGTTCGGTTACCTTACTCATTCTGAATGTTTCTTTTTTTGTATGCCTCGATCGATAACAGGAAAATCTTCCCTTTCTTTGTGGCCCAGCCTGGGATAGTCCTTTCGTAAAGGATACCCATTAAAGTCATCAGGATTCATGATACGTATTAGATCGGGGTGTTCCTTGAATATTATACCGAATAGATCAAATACCTCCCGCTCCTGCCAGTCAGCTGTTCTCCATAATGATTCCACGGAAGGTAAGGATGGATCTTCTTCGAGAATATATGCTTTCACTGTCAATCTCTCCGCGGTCTGGTGGCACAATAAATGGTAGGACACAGCGAACCGCTCAAAACCACCAAGGGTCAGATTATCTATTGCAGTGATATCTGCCAGGAAATTATAACCATCTGCTTTTAATCCGGACAGCACTGTGAGTATATGCTCGCCCTTGATATGTAAGATCCTCTCATTTGCAAATTCTGTTATATCCAGAACAGCATCTGGAAATCTATCTTTTATTTGTGATAATGGGGACGCTTGTGGCATTTATGTGGCTGGCGCAATGGAGTAGTCGGACAATTTTTCCTTGTCCACCAGGTCCTGGAGCTTTATCAACCCTTCAACAACACCCTCAGGCCGAGGAGGGCATCCCGGAATATAGACATCCACTGGAATAAATTGATCAACACCCTGTATCACACTATAGGTATCGAATACACCCCCCGTTGAGGCACAGGCTCCCATGGAGATAACCCATTTTGGCTCTGGCATCTGTTCATAAATACGAATCAGAACTGGCATCATTTTGATAGAGATCCTGCCCGCTACAATAAGGAGATCTGATTGCCGAGGAGAAAAACGAATCGCTTCAGCACCAAAGCGAGATATATCTGTCCGGGCAGCCAGAACAGCCATGAACTCAATCCCGCAACATGCTGTGCCAAAGGGCATTGGCCAGAGTGAGTTCTTCCTTCCCCAGTTTACAGCGCTTTCTATAGTTGTGGTCAATATATTTGATTTTATACCATCGTGTTCCATATTTACGCTTAGCTTTTAATTATTGTATGTAATACCTCAAGGTTATTCGTGTTCGGATCTCAACCTGATTCAAGAATTGATGTTCAATCAATAAATGGTTCCTTATAAGCATTATTCCCACTCCAATGCTCCATTACGCCAAACGTACACGTAACCAAAAAGAAGGATAGCCAGAAAAATCACCATCTCAAAAAAGATGAATGTACCGAACGAAAGAAAATCTTTGAAAACTACCGCCCATGGATAAAGAAAAACGATCTCAATATCGAAAATAATAAATAAAAGAGCTATAATAAAGAAACGGATAGAGAACCTGATACGTGTCTCTGCTACCGGGTCAACACCCGATTCATAGGGCATCATTTTCACAGGATTATTAATACGTGGTCCTAAAATATGCGTCAGAATGAGACTTACAAAAGTGAAGCCTGCAGCAACAAGAAAGACAAAAAATATTGGGAGATAATTTTCAATCACAATAATAACTTCCTCTGGTCGGATAAATATGTTTTTACTTTATTAAATAAATTGACCATAGCAAGAGAATCAAAGTTACATCTTTGCCATGCGTCCTTGCTACAATTAACAGCATAAAATTGTTAAAAATAACTGCGAAAAATAGAAATGTGGTATTCGATAAATACGATTATAAATAATCAAGATCATAGAATAAGAACATAATTTAGATCACAAAAGCGTCACATGGTTTGGACATAGAAATTCAAAGAGCCTTTCACCCAATCAATTACCGGTGTCCAATATATTCCAAACAAGATTGTTGGTATCGCGGTCGCCAATAGCACTCCAGACATGATCTCAGGCGGTTGTACAAGTGTTTCTTTTCTTTCACCCTTTAAAAACATTACCCTGACAACATTAAAATAATAATAGAGCGAGATCACACTATTCAATCCACCAATAAGTACAAGCCAATAATACTGACTACCAGCTTCGATAAGGGCCGAAAAAATATAAAATTTTCCGATGAAACCAGCGGTCGGTGGTAATCCTGTCAAAGAGAGCATGAAAAGAGTCATTACTACCCCAACAAATGGCATTTCCCAGCCCATTCCACGGAAATCATCAAATGTTTCACCTCCTGTTCTATTCTTTATCACGATAACTACAAAGAAAGCCCCAAGATTCATGAAAAGATACATCACCAGGTAGACCATGATAGCATAGACCCCCTGGACAGATAGTACAGGAAGTGCAAGCATCATATATCCAGCATGTGCCACGCTAGAGTAGGCCAACATACGCTTGATACTTTTCTGTTGAATGGCCACCAGGTTGCCAAGCGTCATTGTTATGACAGCAAGTATACCAATGATCTCGGGCCACGGTAAAGTGGTCTCACTGAATGAAACAGTATTTATGAACGCACCCCCATCGGAGAATACCTGGTGGAAGAATCGTATGATGATAGCAAAACCAGCAGCTTTTGGTGCAACAGATAAATAAGCCGTGATGGTTGTTGGTGCACCCTCATAAACATCTGGGGTCCAAAAGTGAAACGGAACAGCCGAGATCTTATATCCAAATCCAGCAAGTATCATTAAAAGAGCCATGACCAGGGCTGCATTCGCAGATCCATCCAGTACCACTAACGACTGCTGGATGACAAAGTAATTTGTACTTCCAGCCAAACCGAATAGGATGCTGAGACCAAATAGCATTATCCCGGAAGAGAATGCTCCATAGACGACATATTTAAGACCAGCTTCATTGGACCGGGTATCCAGTTTCAGATATCCAGCCAAAATAAATGACATAATGGAAACAACCTCGATCGAAAGATATACCATTATTATATCTACAGCTGAGACCATCAAGAACAGGCCAAAAACCAATATCCCAAGTAATAT